>RFQD01000115.1 GCA_009925875.1 Microbacteriaceae bacterium
CCGTACCTGTCGTTGGCGGTGCGATGAAGCGCGGTGTGGGCGGCTGGATTCTCGTCGCCGTGTTTGGACTGCTCCTCGCGCACGACGTGTGGGAGGGCATCGGCAACGTCAGCGGAATGTTGCAGATTGGTCTGCAACTCGGGTTGCAACCGCAACCCGTGGGCTGGCTGGTGCTCGGCACCGACCTGCTTGCGCCCGTCGCCATTTTCATCGTGGCACTGCTTGCCACGCGCAAAACGTCGTTCTGGCAGGCCGTGATTGTCTGGGTGTTCGCCGTGCTGATTTCGGCCATCATCGGGGCCAACGTGGTGCTCGCGTGGTCGAACATTGACGTCGTGTTTGCCGTCTAACCCGTGCCACACGAAAAATCACCCCAACGCGCCGAAGGTAGAATTTGCCCGTGACTAAACCCATTGTGCTGATTGCCGAAGAACTCTCGCCCGCCACGATTGACGCGTTGGGGCCCGACTTCGACATTCGCACGGTGGATGGAACGGATCGTCCGGCTCTCCTCGAATCCGTTGCCTCTGCGTCGGCCATTCTGGTGCGCAGCGCGACCAAGGTGGATGCCGAAGTCATCGAGGCCGCTCCCCACCTCAAGGTCATCGCACGCGCGGGCGTGGGTCTCGACAACGTCGACATCAAAACCGCCACGACGGCCGGGGTCATGGTTGTCAACGCGCCCACGTCGAACATCGTCTCGGCGGCCGAACTGACGGTGGGCCACATTTTGAGTCTCGCCCGCCACATTCCGGCGGCGCACGCGGCGTTGGCCGACGGTAATTGGAAGCGCAGCGCGTTCACCGGGACGGAACTCTTTGAAAAGACCGTCGGCATCATCGGCCTGGGTCGCATTGGTGCGCTGATTGCCGCTCGACTGGAGGCGTTTGACATGCGCGTGGTGGCCTATGACCCCTATGTCACGTCGGCCCGTGCGCAGCAACTCGGTGTGCACCTGCTCAGTCTCGACGAGCTGCTCGCCGAAAGTGACTTCATCACGATTCACATGCCGAAGACCCCCGAAACCACGGGCATGATCGGCACCCCGCAACTCAAGTCGATGAAGAACACGGCGTACATCGTGAATGTCGCTCGTGGTGGCTTGATTGACGAGGATGCCCTCCACGCCGCTCTCGTTGCGGGCGAGATCGCCGGCGCGGGCCTCGACGTGTTCGTGAACGAACCGCCGACCGGCTCACCGTTGTTGGCGCTACCCAACGTTGTGGTCACACCGCATCTCGGCGCATCCACCGATGAAGCTCAAGAGAAGGCCGGTATTTCGGTCGCAAACTCGGTGCGACTCGCTCTCGGCGGAGACCTGGTTCCCGACGCGGTCAACGTTGCCGGTGGTGTCATCGACCCGTACGTGCGTCCGGCAATCCCGCTCTTCGAAAAGCTGGGTCAAGTTTTCTCCGGTCTCTCTCACACGAGTCCCTTGCTGAGTGTGGACGTGGAGGTGCGTGGCGAAATCACCAAGTACGACACGTCGGTGCTGAGATTGGCCGCGCTCAAGGGAATTTTCACCAACGTGGTGAGTGAGTCGGTGTCGTATGTCAATGCGCCGTTGCTGGCCGAGCAACGCGGTATCGAGGTGCGCACCCTCACGTTCGAAGAGAGCCCCGAGTATCGCACGGTGCTGTCGCTGCGCGGTGCCTTGAGTGACGGCACTCAGGTGTCGGTATCGGGCACGCTGGTCGGCACGAAGCAGACCGAGAAGATTGTCGAGATCAACGGGTACGAAGTGGATGTCCCGATCGACGCGCACCTCATTGTGATGCAGTACATCGATCGCCCCGGCATCGTCGCCATCTATGGAAAAGAGTTTGGTGAGGCGAAGATCAACATCGCCGGCATGCAGATTGCGCGTCAAGAGCTCGGCGGTAAGGCGTTGAGTGTACTCACGGTTGACTCGCCCGTTCCGCTCGCACTCCTCGAGAAGGTGCGCTCGGCCATTGATGCCGACGTCATGCTCGAAGTTGACATCACCGAATAACACGCTCTCACGAAGGTCCTCCCTCATGTCGAAAACTCTTTCCCTCGCGGTCATCCCCGGCGACGGCATCGGTCCCGAGGTCGTGGCCGAGGGGCTCAAAGTTCTCGACGTCGTGGCGGCGCGGGAGGGGCTGACCCTCAATAAGACGCATTTCTCGCTCGGTGCCGATCGCTACCTCGCCACCGGCGACGTGCTCACCGATGACGATCTGGCCGCCATCGCCACGCACGACGCAATTTTGTTGGGCGCGGTCGGCGGGGTGCCGGGAGATCCGCGCATCCCCGCAGGAATCATCGAGCGCGGCCTGTTGCTGAAGCTGCGCTTCAGTCTCGACCATTACGTCAATTTGCGACCCACCCAAATTCTGCCCGGTGTGGTGAGCCCGCTCGCTCACCCGGGTCCCGTCGACTTCGTCGTCGTGCGGGAGGGAACCGAGGGACCCTATGTGGGCAACGGGGGAGTGGTGCGAGCTGGTACGCCGGCCGAAGTTGCCAATGAGCTCTCGGTCAACACGGCATTCGGCGTCGATCGCGTCCTGCGGTATGCCTTCGAGCTCGCCATGACGCGAGGCAAGAAACTCACGTGGGTTCACAAGACCAACGTGCTCGTGCACGCCGGCGGACTCTGGACGCGCGCCGTTGCACGCGTTGCGGCCGAGTTCCCCGAGGTGGCCGTCGATTATTTGCACGTGGATGCCGCAACAATCTTTTTCGTCACCGACCCGTCTCGGTTCGACGTGATTGTCACCGACAACCTGTTTGGCGACATCCTCACCGACCTGTCCGGCGCGATCGGCGGCGGAATCGGTCTGGCCGCGAGCGGCAACATCAACCCCACAAATGCGTTTCCGAGCATGTTCGAACCGGTGCACGGTTCGGCACCCGATATCGCCGGGCAGCAGAAGGCTGACCCGACCGCCACGATTCTCTCCGTTGCCATGCTGCTCACGCACTTTGGTTACGCAGACGCGGCGTCCACGATTCACCAGGCCGTGGCTGCTGACCTTGCCGAACGCGGTTCGGCGGCTCGATCTACGGCTGAGGTTGGCGATGCCATTGTGGCGCGTCTCGCCTGAGCCGGTTAGCGTAAGTACACCCGCACACCAAGGATCACACTCATGAGCATGACGGAAACGACGACGTTCCCCCTCAGCTTCACGCTGACCCCTTCGAAGTCTGCTCGTCAGGAAGCGCATCGCGAGGAGATTCTCGCCAGCCCCGGATTCGGCAACTACTTCACCGACCACATGGTCGAAATCGACTGGACGGTTGATGAGGGGTGGCACAACGCGCAGGTCAAACCCTACGGCCCGCTCAGCATTGAGCCGGGTTCGGCCGTCTTACATTACGGTCAAGAAATCTTTGAGGGTCTCAAGCTCTACCGCCACGCCGACGGTTCGATTTGGGCGTTCCGACCCGAGGCTAACGGTGCGCGCCTTGCGCGGTCGGCTCGCCGACTCGCGTTGCCGGAACTCAACGTGACCGATTTCGTCGAGTCGATTCGCCAACTCGCCCGCGTGGATGCCGAGTGGGTGCCCTCGGCCCCCGAGACGAGCTTGTACATGCGCCCCTTCATGATCGCGAACGAGAACTTCCTGGGCGTGCGAGCTGCGCATCGGGCATCCTATTTCGTCATTGCCAGCCCCGCGGGCGCGTACTTCAAGGGCGGCGTCGCGCCGGTTAAGATTTGGCTCACGACGGAGTACACACGCGCCGGTCGCGGTGGCACCGGGGCAGCCAAGTGCGGCGGAAACTATGCGGCGAGTCTCGTTGCACAAACCGAAGCCTACGAAAAAGGGTGTGCGCAGGTTCTCTTCCTGGATGCCGAAACGGGCACACACATCGATGAGCTCGGTGGCATGAACGTGTTCTTGGTCAAGAAAGACGGCACTCTCGTCACGCCCCGTCTCACTGGGTCCATTCTTGAGGGCATCACGCGCGACTCCATCATCACGCTTGCACGCGAGCGCGGTCACACGGTCGAAGAGCGCGACGTCTCGATTGAGGAGTGGCGCGACGGCGTCGCCTCGGGGGAGATCACCGAGGTCTTTGCGTGTGGCACCGCTGCGGTCGTCACTCCCATCGGACAGTTGCTCTCGAATGAATTCGCGGTTGGCGATCCGGATGCGCCGGCCGGGGAGTTGACGATGAGTCTGCGCCAGGAGCTCACCGACATTCAGTACGGCCGGGTGGCCGACAACCACTCCTGGATGACGCGATTGGTCTAAGGGTTTTCCCTAATCGGGCTTTGCGGTTCACCTCGGAGTGAGTGAGTGTTAACTTCGTGCCCACAGGTCAGGTTCGCCCCATCCGAGTAGGAATTGTCGAGGACAATCCGCTCTTTCTCGACCTCGTCGCGGCATCACTCGATTCCGTCATCGGACTCGAAGTTGTCGCCACGTCGAAAACCGTCGCTGAGGCGCGCTCAGTTCTTGCCGACCTGGATATCGACGTCGCCGTGCTCGACATCGATTTACCGGATGGGAACGGAGTCGGGTTGGGTGTTTGGTTGTCCACGAATTTTCCGAGACCCGGCATCGTATTGCTTTCGGCAACGGACATGCTCGAACTCTTTCTCGGATTGCCGGAAGAAACCCGGGCCGGATGGAGTTATTTGGCGAAAAGTTCCTCCACCGACTTGGATGTTTTGACGAAAACCATTCAGGCGACCGCTCGCGGACGATCCATCATTGACCCCTCGCTCGTGGATCGATCTCGTGCAAAGTCGGGTGGGCGAGTGTCCCGACTCACGAAACGCCAGTTTGAGGTTTTGCGCGCGGTGTCCCGTGGGCTGAGTAATCAGGCCATTGCCGACGAATTTGGTTTCTCTCTCAAAACCGTTGTCGCGCATCTCAGTGCCATATACGCGGCACTGGATATCCCGGAGGGGTCGAATCCCCGTGTGCACTCCGTATTGGAGTTTTTGCAGGAAACGGACCGCAGCTAGTGATTCGTTGGCGAGAGTTCATCGTGAATCGAATCTCCGCCCGAGGCGCTCTGAGTCAGCGAGTTTTCCTTCCCGTTCTTACATTGCTCACCGTTGGCAGCGTGTTCTCGG
>RFQD01000116.1 GCA_009925875.1 Microbacteriaceae bacterium
CGCTGCGGCGACCCGGCCCGTGGAGGAGTTCTTCAAGCGGCAGTTGCAGCTGGAGATGGTGCCCGGCCCGCTGCGGCGGACGATCCTGCGGTGGAACATGAACTCCTGCTCGCCGAAGCGGGCCGCACGGATCGGCACCTTCAGCCTCTCGACCCTCGCCGGCCTGGGGGCGAGCAACCGCTTCCACCCCACGATCTGCACCACGAGCCTTTCCTACGCGCCGCTGGAGGCCGACGGCCGCTGCCTCGTCACGCTCATCGCCGACCATCGCGTGCTCGACGGCGCCGTCGTGGCCAGGGCGCTGGCCCGGCTGGAGGAGACCCTCCGTCGTGACATCGCCGCGGAACTCGCCCGCATCGAGGACGGACTCGTGGCGGCAACCGCCGCACTCGCACAAACTCAAGCCGAAGCAGAGTCCGCCGCCGCCGAGTTGGCGGCACGCGAAGCGACGCCACGACCCCAACTTGACGCAGAAGCCCGTGACGGGGCATCCGCCGAACTCGAACGTCGGCGTGAAGCGGAGGTGCAAGCGCGACTCGATCTCGAAACGGCCCGCGAGCGGGTGCGCGCCGAGGAACTGCGCGTGGAGAGCCTGCGTCAGCAGCTCGAAGCTGACCGTCAGGCGGCCGAAGAGACCGCTCGACGAATGGTCATTCGCCGTCGGCAAATGGAATCCGCCACGGAGGTCACCCGCGACTTGCCGGCCGTTCTCACATCGATCGACACGTCGGTCAGTGAAGCGCGCGTGGTGTTGGCGCAGCGCGAGGCAGACCGCACGGCGCTCAACGAGAAACTAACAGAGCTCCGTCGACAGGAAACCAGCCTGCGGGAGAGGCTGGCTCAGATTACCGAAAACGTGCACGGTCTCGAATTGCAGATTTATGAAAAGAAGATGCAACGCTCGAGCCTGCTCGAGCGGGCGGCGACCGAGCTCGGTCTCGACGAAGACGTCCTCATTACCGAGTACGGACCCGATGTGGACGTTGTGGTTTCTGGCGAGACCGGCGAGGACGCAACGACACGGCCGTACGTTCGCGCCGAACAGCAGGAGCGCCTCGCCCGCGCCGAACGCAAAATCTCGCAACTCGGCCGGGTGAACCCGCTCGCACTGGAAGAATTCTCCGCCCTCGAGCAGCGGCACCAATTCCTAACCGAGCAACTCACCGACCTCGACAACACGCGCAAAGACCTCATGACCATCATCGACGAGGTGGATTCGACCATGCAGTCCGTCTTCGCTGCCGCCTTTGACGACGTTGCGCGTGCATTCACGAGCGTCTTTCCGATTCTGTTCCCCGGTGGTCAGGGAAGTATCTCCCTCACGAACCCCGACGACTTGCTCACCACCGGTGTGGATGTGATGGTCAAACCCGCCGGGAAGAAGATTGATCGACTGTCGTTGCTCTCGGGCGGCGAGCGTTCACTCGCGGCGGTGGCGTTTCTCGTGGCAATCTTCAAGGCGCGGCCCAGCCCGTTCTACATCTTGGATGAAGTCGAGGCGGCGCTCGACGACGCAAACCTCGGGCGCCTGCTCGCGATTTTCGAAGAACTGCGTTCCTCGAGTCAGCTCATTGTCATCACACACCAGAAGCGCACCATGGAAATCGCGGATGCGCTCTACGGAGTGTCGATGCGCCAAGACGGTGTGTCGGCCGTCGTGGGCCAGCGTGTCGAACACGCGACCGACGAGCCCGTCGCGTCGTAATCGTGGCGTCTGCCCAATAGGTTTGACCCATGGCATCGAAATGGTCGCTGGGCACGAAGCTCGCAAGCATGTTCGGTCGGCCCAAGATTGACGACGACACATGGGATGACCTCGAATCCACGTTGCTCAGCGCCGATTTCGGCCCCGACGTCACCGATCAGATCATCGCGCTCATGCGCGAGCGGGTAGCCAAAACCGGCGTCACCGATTCGACCGACGTCGTGCGTCTGCTCCGCGAGCTTCTCGAGGAGCGGCTCTCGAAATTCGACACCACTCTCAACCTCAGTGAGCGCCCGGCCGTCATTCTCGTGGTGGGCGTCAATGGCGTGGGCAAAACCACCACGATAGGCAAGCTCGCCAAGTTCATCTCGGGTGCCGGCCGTTCGGTGGTGGTCGGCGCCGCCGACACCTTCCGCGCCGCCGCAGTCGATCAGCTCGCGACGTGGGCGCAGCGCGCGGGAGTCGAGGTCGTTCGTCCGCAGAGCGATGGCCAAGATCCCGCATCCGTGGCCTTTCAAACGGTGGAGTTTGCCAAGAACCATGGCACCGACATTGTCATCGTCGATACGGCGGGTCGATTGCAGACGAAGAGCGGTTTGATGGATGAACTCTCCAAGATTCGCCGGGTGATCGAAAAACAGGTTCCGGTCTCGGAGGTGCTGCTCGTGCTCGACGCGACCACAGGTCAAAACGGGCTCGCCCAGGCCGACGCGTTTCTCGAGCACGCCGGTGTGACGGGTCTCGTGCTGACCAAACTCGACGGCTCGGCCAAGGGCGGGTTCGTGCTCGCCGTGCAAGAACGCACGGGCATCCCGGTGAAACTCGTTGGGACCGGTGAAGGGTTGGCAGATCTGTCTGGTTTCAACCCGGTCGCCTTCGCTGCCCAGCTCGTCGAATAGCCCAGCACGTCGAATAAGCCAGCACGTCGAATAAGCTTGTCGCGTTATGGCAACGTTCTCAGATCTCTCTTCGCGCTTAACGGATTCGCTCAAGAACCTGCGCGGAAAGGGCAAGCTTTCGCCCGCCGACGTCGACGGCACGGTTCGCGAGATTCGGCGGGCCCTCCTCGATGCCGACGTGTCGCTCGACGTGGTCAAAGACTTCACGGGTCGGGTGCGCGAGCGCGCGCTGGGTGACGACGTCAGTAAAGCACTTAACCCGGCCCAGCAGGTCGTGCAGATTGTCAACGACGAGTTGGTCACGATTCTCGGCGGCGAGCAACGTCGTCTCGAGTTCGCCAAGAAACCCCCGACGGTCATCATGCTCGCCGGCTTACAGGGTGCCGGAAAGACCACGCTCGCCGGCAAGCTCGCGAAGCATCTGGCCAAAGACAAGCACACACCCCTCCTCGTCGCGTGTGACCTCCAGCGACCCAACGCCGTCAATCAGCTTCAGGTGGTCGGCGAAAAAGCCGGCGTTGCCGTGTTCGCGCCAGAGCCGGGAAACGGCGTTGGTGACCCGGTCAAGGTCGCCAAGCAATCGATCAAGTACGCGCAGGACAAGGTCTATGACGTGGTCATCATCGACACGGCCGGTCGACTCGGCGTTGACGCAGAACTCATGAAGCAGGCATCCGACATTCGCAAGGCCACGAACCCCGACGAGGTTCTGTTCGTCATCGACGCGATGATCGGTCAGGATGCGATTGCCACGGCCAAAGCGTTCCAGGAGGGTGTCGACTTCACGGGTGTGGTGCTCTCCAAACTCGACGGTGACGCGCGTGGTGGTGCCGCCCTGTCGGTCGTGTCGAGTACGGGTCGTCCGATACTCTTTGCCTCCACGGGAGAGGGTCTCGACGATTTCGAGCCCTTCTACCCCGACCGCATGGCAAGCCGAATTCTCGACCTCGGCGACATCCTCACGCTGATTGAGCAGGCGCAAGAGGCCTTCGACGCCGATGAAGCCACCAAGATGGCGGAGAAGTTCAAGTCGGACACCTTCACGCTCGACGACTTCTTGGGTCAAATGCAGCAGCTCAAGAAAATGGGCTCGCTCAAAAACATGATGGGCATGCTTCCTGGCGCGGGCAGGATGAAAGATCAGCTCGATAACTTCGACGAACGAGAAATCACGCGCACCGAAGCCATCATCCAGTCGATGACGCCCGCGGAGCGTGCCAACACCAAGTTGCTCAACGGTTCACGCCGACTGCGCATTGCCAAGGGGTCGGGCATGACCGTGACCGACGTCAATGCTCTGGTCAACCGATTTGAACAAGCCGCCAAGATGATGAAAACCGTCGCCAAGGGTGGAGTTCCGCAAGTGCCCGGAATGGGTCAAATGGCCGGTCTCGCGCATGGTAAGGGGCGCTCCGGTGGGTCGACCAAGAAGAAGGGCTCACGGTCGGGCAACCCGGCCAAGCGCGCCGCCGAAAATGCGGGACTCGCGATTCCGTCGACGGGCTCGAGTGGCGCATCCGGCGCAGGATTCGGGCTCGGAGCGGGTAAACCCGGCGGTCCGACACCCGAAGAGTTGGATGCCCTGCAGAAGTTCCTCGGCAAGGGCTGACGACCGATTCGCGCGCGAGGCCCGAAGTCTGGCAGACTAGGGAGTCGCGTTCCTCTTCACGACCGACCCTCTAATCAGTCGGGAAGAGCGAATCCATCAGAGCTTTCGTCGCGAAAGCGTCCCCACGTTTGCGACCTCGTTCACCACACCTAGGAATCACAGGAGAATTGTGGCTGTCAAAATCCGTTTGAAGCGTCTCGGCAAGATTCGCTCACCCCACTACCGCATCGTCGTCGCCGACTCGCGCACCAAGCGCGACGGTCGCGTGATCGAAGAAATCGGTCTGTACCACCCCACCGAGAACCCCTCACTCATCAAGGTTGACTCCGCTCGTGCACAGTACTGGCTGAGTGTCGGTGCTCAGCCGACCGAGCAGGTCACGGCCATTCTCAAGCTCACGGGCGACTGGGGAACGTTCAAGGGCGACAAGAACGCCAAGAGCACCGTGCAGGTCGCCGAACCGAAGGCCGCGTTCACGCTCGACGACAAGAAGAAGCCCGTGCTGCGTCCGAAGTCGGAGAAGCCGGTTGCCAAAGCAGAGGTCGTCGAAGAAGCCATTGCCGAAGCCGTGGCCGAGGAAGTCGTCGAAGAAGCCATCGCCGAAGCCGTGGCCGAAGAGATCGTCGAAGAAGCGGTGGCCGAGGTTGTCGCTGAAGAAGCTGCCGCTGAAGCTGCTGGCGAAGAGCAGGCCTAGGCACTCATGCTCGCTGCCGCACTTGCGCACCTCGTCAAGGGTCTCGTGGAGCATCCCGACGACGTGGCTGTTGTGGCGCGCGAAACAAATCGTGGCGAGGTCC
>RFQD01000117.1 GCA_009925875.1 Microbacteriaceae bacterium
CGTGGTGAGCACGACGAGCATGGTGGCGAGGCCGGGTGCGAGCATTCCTGCGCCCTTGGCCATACCTCCGATGGAGTAACCGGCGCCCTGCACGTGCACGGTCTTGGGCACGGAGTCGGTGGTCATGATTGCCTGGGCCGCCGCGAGGCCAGCATCCGGGCTGGTAGCGGACTGGCCGTTGGCGGCCGGGCTGGTGGCAGCTTGCCCGCTGGAATCGGACTGACCGAGCGCGTCAACGGCGAGCTTCACACCCGCGGCGATTTTGTCGAGGTCGAGCTGTTCGCCGATGAGCCCGGTCGAGCAGACGAGCACGTCGGTGGCGCTAATGCCCAGGCCGTTTGCGACGAGTTCGGCCGTGGAGTGGGTGACCTGAAAACCTTGCGCGCCCGTGTAGCAGTTGGCGCCGCCCGAGTTCAGCACCACGGCATCGACGCGACCGTCGGCCATGACTTGCTGGCTCCAGAGCACGGGATTCGCCTTGCACCGATTGCTCGTGAAGACCGTGGCAGCGGCCGTGAGTGGGCCGAGGTTCTGCACGAGTGCGAGATCTTTGTTGCCCGAGGACTTCAGCCCGCAGGTCACGCCGGCAGCGGCGAAGCCAGCGGGAGCGGTGACGCTCACGCGGCCGACACCACCGCACGACGGGCCTTCGAAATGCGCACCGTGTAGATGACGAGCCCGATGACCATGAGCAGGATGACCGCCCGCTGCACCCACAACAGAATCAACACAATCAGCGCGAGGCCGTTGTCGGCCGTCGGCGTGGCCGTCACGATGGAGGGCACCTGTGCCGCAATGGCCAGAACGAGGATGACCGCCATCATGATGCTCGCCAGGATGAACGACGACAGCGCGAGCTTCGGGTACTTCACCTTCGACGTGGTGCGCGCAACGATGGCGAGCACGATACCGATGATCAGCGCGGGCAAGCCTTCGAGCGGATCCACCAGGCCAATCGCGAGCGTGGGGATGGAAAGAATCGTGAGCACCATGGCCCAGCTGAAGCGCGCGGCAGTAACAGAAGACATGGTTTCAGGTTACAGGCAGTGCAAATCGGCGCCTTTGCATCGATGCCTTTTCATAGACTCCCTTCTATGCATCGCATTTACGGCATGCCGTTTGCACGGGTCTACCCGCTCTACGTGACAAAGCTTGCGCGCAAGGGTCGCACCCAAACCGAACTGGACGAGGCGATCGAGTGGCTCACCGGCTACTCCCCCGCGGAGGTTCAAGCCCACATCGCCGCGGAGACCAGCAATCAAGAGTTCTTCGATGGCGCGCGACTCAACCCAGCCGCCGGGCTCATCACCGGGGTGATTTGCGGGGTGCGCGTTGAGAACATCGAGGAGCCGACGATGCAGCGCATCCGGTATCTCGACAAGTTGGTCGACGAGCTCTACTACGGCAAGGCAATGGAGAAGGTGTTGCGGAGCTAGCTACATGTCCGCCCAGTAGTGCCCGTGCAACGAGAGAAAAACAATCGCGTCGCCTTCGATTGCGTAAACCATGCGGTGCTGCATCGAGACTCGTCGAGACCAGAGTTGACCGCCCGTGTGTCTCAACCGCTCAGGATTGCCGGTACCCGTGGTCGGCGTTCGGGTCGTTTCAACGATCAGCTTGTAGAGCTTCTTCAGGTGCCGAGAATCGCCGTCAATCCAGATTGCAAGGTCTGATAATGCCTTTGGTTGAAAGACAATTTTCACTCGATGGGCTTCATTGTCTTGGGGTCGATCTCGACGCCTGGCTCGCCGTTCATGTAGCCCAGAATGCTTTCCTGCAACGGAATGGAATTCACCGGGTCAGTAAAGAGGTAGAGCGTCTCCATGATTGAACTCCACTGCCGCTCACCGATGAGCACACCCGTTCCGTGTTTTGACGTGATGTGAATAGCTAGGTCATCATCGGCATTCACGTCTTCGAGGAGCGAGAAGAGCCTTGCTCGCGCGTCGCTGGCCGTCAGCCTCACGGCCTGGCTCTCAGGGTTCGACATGTCGGTCTCCTCGTCACTTGTACGAGAAACCGTACCACTTATTGGGGGCGAGGTGTCAGCGCGAATTTTCATGTAGCGAGCATGGTTGAGCTTCTCACTGAGCCGCGCCGTTGAGGCGTTGCCGTGCCAAACGCCGGGTTGAGCGTCAGTGGGGAGAAGTAGTGTGATGCGGCTCGGAGGTATCGCATCCACCGGGCGCTGATATGAGGAGATCACATGTATTCGGCTATCGCTCGAAACAAACGCACGACGGTGATTTTGATTGTTGCGTACATCTTTATTGTGACCGGAGTTGGCGTTGCCCTGTCATGGGTGTTTGGGAGCGTGTGGCCCGCGATCATCCTCGGTGGCGTCTCCATCGTGCACGTGGTGTTGACGTGGTTTTACGGTGGACGCTGGGTTGAGGCGGCACTGCACTCACATCGCGTCAGTGCCAAAGACGAACCGCGCTTCTATCGCACGGTTGAGAATCTGGCAATCCGAAACGGCATGCCCATTCCCGCACTGGGTGTCGAAGAGGTGGATGCGATCAACGCGTACGCGATGGGCCTTCGGCGTGATCGCGCCGTGGTGGGGGTAACCCGAGGGGCACTCGACAACCTCGACAATGTGGAGCTCGAGGCATTACTCAGTCACGAGATGGCGCACATTCGTAACGGAGACAGTCGAGTGAAGGTGCTGGTGATGGGACTTGTGGGGGCGATGCAGCTCATTGCGATCATCCTGATTGGCGCTGGGGCCCAAACCGCGAATCAAGCAAACGCCCGACGTGATAACCGAGACAACGGAGGCGCCGCAGTTGTGGGCGGGTTTTTTCTTGTGTTGGGGTTGATCTTTTTGATCATCGGATATGTCGTGGGACCGATTGTGCAATCGGCGGTCTCGCGTCAACGCGAATATCTTGCCGACGCGTCCGGTGTCGAAATGACGCGGTTTGCGCCAGGGATGATCAGTTTGTTTCGCAAGTTCGAAGCGTCAGAATCCGGTGCCATCAGCAGCGCGGCAAACGGTGCGATGGGGATGTTTTACGCCTATCGTCGGCGCCGTCGCGGACTGGGATACCTCTTTACTGCGACTCATCCTCCGACGTGGAAGCGGATTGAGCGCATCCAAGCAATAGCGAAGGCACCGTAAGCACCTGCGCCCGCGCGTGCGACCTGGAACTGCTGCAGGACCTGCGGCGCCGAACTACTGCGTGACGACAATCGTGCGGTTTTGCTTCCCGAGGTCTTCGACGAAGTTGCCCGCGTCATCCCAGTCGGTGACGGGTCCTTTGCCACCCCCGACGACAGTCACCGGCACGCTCACGCCCGCGGAGGTCAGCAGGGCGGCGAAGGCGGCGGCCCGGTCCGAGCTGAGTTGAACGTCGTCGGGGTTGCCGAATACGTACTGCGCGAGGGGCACACCGGAAGCGACGAATCCGGTCACGGTCAACGCGCCGGGGCACTGGGACGCGGCGACTTTGGACGCGATGGTCGTGGCGACGAGCGCGGCAGCAGCGGGATCGAGAAACTCCGGGGAGCCTGGCACAAATCGCACGCCGTCGTCTTCGGTGATGGTCTCGTTAATACACGCGTCGGCGAGCCCGGCCACGGAGCGTGCGGAGATGGAGCCTGGCGCCGGTGCACCGTCGACGACGCTCGCGACGATCCGTCCGACGCGACCGCCGCTCGCGAGCACGAGTGATTGCCAGAACGCCGTCAGCCCATCCCGGGATTGTTGGTTCAACGCCGGTTCGCTCGAGTTGACGACACCGAGCCCGATGAAGTCGACGAGTGCTCCGTGGAGGTTGGGCAGTGCACCCTGCGCCTTGAGTGCCCCCACGACCGTGCCGACATCGGCGACACTGGGGATGCCCCGCTGCGAGAAGTCGAACTGGCCGGCGGTCTCGAGTCCGTTGCTGAGCACGAGAATGTGACGATTGCCCGAATCGTGCGTGTCGTCGAAGCTGCTGGCGGCAACGCCGAGTGCGCCGAGTAGGTCGACTTGCGCATCCACTGGCAGGGGTGTCGACACGGGATGACCGGTCACGGCGGCCGCGCAGAAGTAAACGTCACTCAGGGCCGACATCATGTGTCGGTTGATGATGCGGGTGTCGTCTTCGGTGTCGCCAGTTTGTGGTGACAGCGAACGTACGAGTGACGGTTGGCCGTCGGCGAACACCAGCGACACGCGGGCTCCGTTAAGTCCGACAGCGTCGGCGAACAGCTCGGTCGACGCGTCGATGACGTGGGCGAAGTCGACAAAATTCGACGCCGGTGCCAGCACCACGGCGACGTCGCTGCCGTACTCGGCAGCCGCGTCGCGCGCGGCCGCGTTAAATGCGCAGTCTGTCTTTATTTGCGACGGAGGTGTGCAAGCCGTCATGGCAACGGCGATCGACGCACCCACGGTGATGCCGGCGAGCAGACGTGCCATGTGTTTAGGCCGGACGCGCATTGCGGGCATCCTTTCGCTCTTTCGCACCCGTCTGCGTGACGGTCAGGTAGGCGGATGTGAAGTCGACGTCGCGGGACAGGTTGACGAGCGAGCGGCGATACACGCTCTTCGCGAGCTCGCTCATCTCGCTTTCGGTGCTTTCGATCGTGTCGCGATATCCCTGATCGGCGGCGTCGCGCGCGGCCTGTAGCGTGGGCATGCCCGCCTTCGCGATGACGATTTTTTGGCGCACCTTTTCGGCCGAGCGGGCCAGCATGCCGATGGCATAGTCGAGTCGCGCATACGCCGCTTCGTGCGGGTTGTGACGCGCGGCGACGAGCAACAACCACAGCCCGAGCCCGAGCATCATGCAGATGAAGCCCGCGTAGGTGGCGTAGTACATGGCGTCGTTGAGCGAGTTGAAGGTCAGCACGAAATTCATGCGGATGGCCGCCAGCGCCCCGACGAAGGTGAGCCACACGCCGAACAACACCACGAGCTCGAGCGCGAGCGTGAGTCGATGACGAGACTTGTGGATGAGCAGGTTGATGCGATCGCCGATGAAGTGCGGGAACACGATCTG
>RFQD01000118.1 GCA_009925875.1 Microbacteriaceae bacterium
ACGATTTTTCGCAACAGTGACCGAGAACGAAGGAGTTCACGACTATGCCCGGTCGATACATACTTGCCCTCGACGAGGGCTCGAGTAGCGCGCGCGCGGTCATTTTCGACGATACGGGAAACCCGGTGAGCGAAGCCTCGCGCACCATTGACGCCCTATTCCCACACCCTGGCTGGGTCGAACTGCGACCGGAAGACCTGTGGAATGCGCCCCGCGAGTGCATCGCGGAGGCGATGCACGTGGCAAACCTCACCGCAACCGACATTGCCGCCGTGGGCGTCACAACCCACCGTGAAACCATCGTCATGTGGGACCGTGCCACGGGCAAACCTGTGCACAACGCGATTATGTGGATGTCCAAGCAAACCGACGACATTATTCGCGAGTGGTCGCAACGAGGTCTTGACGATGAATTTCGGCAACGTACTGGTGTGCGAAACGATTCCTATTTCTCAGCCGGCAAAATTGCATGGCTATTGCGTAACGTGCCCGGAGTGCGGGAGCGCGCCGAGCGGGGAGAGTTAGCAATAGGCACGCCTGACGTGTGGATGCTCTGGAATCTCACCGGGGGTACTGCGCACCGCATTGAGCCCAGTGCCGCGTCGCGCACCGCGCTTCTCAACGTGCACCGGGCAGAGTGGGATGCGGATCTGTGTGCCATGCTCGACATTCCTCTTGGATTGCTTCCCGAGCTTGTCTCCTCTGATGCGCATTTTGGAGATGTGGGGCCCGATGTGCTCCCGGGACGAAGCTCGACTCCCGTTCCCGTCACGGCAATTCTGGGCGACCAAATGGCCGGGCTTTTTGGGCAAGCATGCCTCGACGCGGGCAGCACCAAAAACACTTTCGGCACGGCCGGTGTCCTCACGGCCAACGTGGGTGGCGCGCCCGCAATCATGGACGGCATGTCGAGCAGCGTCGCGTGGAAAATCGGTTCGGACGTCACATATGAGGCCGAAGGGGTGGTCTTTCACAGCGGACAAACCATCCAATGGATGCGCGACAAACTGCACCTCGTGTCGTCTGCCGACGAAATCGAGCCACTCGCGAGCCGCGTGGCCGACAACGGCGGTGTCTACGTGGTGCCCGCGTTTGCGGGGCTGTGTGATCCGTATTGGGATAGAGACGTGCGGGCGGCCATTATGGGCCTGACTCTCGCCACGGGTGCCGAGCACATTGCGCGGGCAAGCATCGAATCCCTTGCGTATCAAACGCGAGACAATGTCGAACGTCTCGTCGCGGGCGGAATCGATATCCCACAACTCCGCGTTGACGGCGGCGCCACGAGGAACAACCTCCTGTGCCAGTTTCAGTCCGACATCCTCGGGATTCCGGTTGCTCGTCCCGTGGGACTCGAGCGCACGGTTTTGGGCATTGCGCATCTCGCGGGAGTTCGTGCCGGTTTCTGGGGTGTTCGTGACATTGCTGATCGATGGTCTCTCGAGCGATTGTTTGAGCCGGTCATGAGTGCCGACCAGCGAGAAGCCCTCTACGAGGGTTGGCAAAACGCGGTCTCTGCCGCCCGAAGTTTGCCACCAGCGCTGAGGTGAGAATCAACCCCGCGTAGGCTTCCCGTATGCGCAAGCGAATCGCCGTTATCGGCACGGGTGCAAATGGGGCGGCCATCGCGGCGAGTATGACCCGAGCTGGTGTCGACGTGACGTGCATCGAACAGTGGCCCGCGCATGTCGACGCAATTCTGCGAGATGGACTCACCGTTAATTCCCCATCGGGACAGACCGTGACCCGTCTCTCCGCGATAAATCTGTGTGACGTCGCGACATTGAGGGAACCGTTCGACATCGTCTTCGTCGTCGTTAAGGGTTATGACACGCGATGGGCGTGCGAGCTCGTCGTGCCCCTCCTGAAATCAGACTCCCTTGTGGTCGGCGTGCAAAATGGAATGACCCTCGATGACATGACCGATGTTGTCGGGGCGCATCGCACGGTCGGCTGCGTTATCGAGGTGGCCGCAAACATGTTTGATCCCGGAATTGTCAATCAGCAGACAGGGATGTGGTTTGCCATCGGGTCGGAAGACGCATCCGTTCAACGCCGCCTATCGGATGTCTCCGATGTGTTGTCTGCCGCAGGGGATGTCGAAATTGTTGAGGATATTCGCTCGTCCAAATGGATGAAGCTCGTCGCGAATGCCGCCGAACTTGTGACGTCGGCAATTCTTGATTTGCCACTCCTCGAGGCCATTGCGCTGCCCGGCATGCACGCATTCATGACGGAGACAGGTAAAGAGGCGGGTCGAACAGCTGTCGCTCTCGGTCACCGCATAGTCCCCATCTTCGGCATGGCAGATATTGACACGTCGAGTCCGGACGCGTTTGCGACCGAATTGCTTGATCGTGTGTTGACTGACTATTCCCTTCCTGACACACGTACAACCGTGCTGCAGGACTGGATGAAAGGTCGTCGCGCGGAAATCGAAGAAATTAACGGACTCATTGTTCGTGAGCAGGCGCGACTGGGTGGACATGTTCCGGCCAACGAGATCACACTTCGCCTCGCGCTACAGATCGAGGCGGGAACCCTCACGGCCGGGCCGCACTTAGCCGAACGCCTGAGCGCCGCTCTGAAGTGATTCGCCCTGACGTAATATTGAGGTAGCCCCTCGCGTGGCGCCACCCAGGCCAACTCCCCCAGGTCAGAAATGAAGCAAGGGTAACCCGGCTCTGGGTCTTGCGTAGGCTGGAGTCATGGCTCGAAACGTCTACGTCGCCTCCGTCGAAGGTCACACGGGCAAGTCAACCGTGGCCTTGGGTCTCCTCGACGCGTTGCGTGGTCGTTACGCGCGGGTCGGCGTCTTTCGGCCCGTAGCTCGAACGACTACTGAACCCGATCACGTTGTCGAGTTGCTCCGTTCGGTCGCGAGTGTGAACATCCCGTACGCCGACTGCATGGGTGTCACCTATGCCGACGTTCATGCAAATCCGGATGGGGCACTCGCCACCATCATCGAACGATTCAAGTCGTTGGAAGCGCAGTGCGACGCGGTGGTCATTCTCGGTTCCGACTACACCGACGTTGGCAGTCCCACCGAGCTGGAATTCAACGCCCGCATTGCCGCCAATCTGGCCTCACCCGTCTTGCTGGTCATCAACGGCCGGCAAGCTTATACGGCAGATCAGCACCTCGGTCAGGTCGCAGCACGCACCCCTCATGACATCGCACAAGTTGCCGAACTGACGATGGAAGAAATCCGCCATTCACACGCGATTGTGCTCGGTGTTGTCGTCAATCGGGCCGAACCCGGAACCTCCGCCGATATTGTTGCGGCACTGTCGACCGTCGTGGGTACTCAGCCTGTGTGGGTTGTCGACGAAGATCCCGCGCTCGTTGCTCCGCGGATGAGTGATCTCGCGGCAATGGTGGACGGAGAGCTCCTGTTCGGCCCGAGTGAGGCTCTGCGAAACGAGGCCCTCGGGGTGGTGGTCTGTGCGATGAACCACACTCACTCGCTGGAGAGAATCTTCGACGGCGCCGTGCTGATCATCCCGTCGGACCGGACCGAGGTGTTGCTCGCTGTCCTTATGGCGGAACAGGCAACCGGGTTTCCGAGTATTGCAGGCATCGTGCTCAACGGTGGATTTGAATTGCCTGAAGTCATTCGCCGATTGTTGGACGGCGCGAAACCTCACGTCCCCATCGTGAGCAGTCGTTTCGGCACATTCGAAACAACAACGCGCGTGACGAGCGCGCGCGGTCGAGTGACGGCCGACGACGTTGACAAGCTTGCCCGCGCTCGGACCGTGTTCTCGGCGAGTGTTCCGCCAGAACAGCTCGTCGATCGCGTGGAAACGGTCTCGAGTTCCGTCATGACGCCCCTCATGTTTCGCTACTCGTTGCTTCAGCGTGCGAGAAAACAGTCACGGTGCATTGTGTTGCCCGAGGGTTCTGACGATCGCATCTTGACTGCCGCGGCGGACGTGTTGCGTGAGGGCGCCGCGTCGCTGATTATCTTGGGTGACGAGGGAGATGTTCGTGCTCGGGCATCCCGCCTGAATCTCGACCTTGACGCTGCCCGCGTGGTCTCGCCGAGCGACCCCGAACTCCTGGAGCGTTTTGCCACGGAGTATGCGAACCTGCGCTCGCACAAGGGAATCACACTCGATCAGGCCCGAGGCATGGTGCGCGACCCTTCGTATTTCGGCACGATGATGGTGCATCTCGGACTCGCGGATGGAATGGTGTCGGGAGCAATTCACACCACGGCCGACACGATTCGACCCGCATTCGAAATCATCAAGACCATCGAGGGAACGTCTGTCGTGTCAAGCGTATTTCTCATGGCGCTCGCCGACCGAGTGTTGGTCTACGGTGACTGCGCCGTCATCCCCAATCCGACCGCGGAACAACTCACGGACATCGCGATATCTTCGGCCACGACGGCCGCGGCTTTCGGCATCGAGCCCCGCGTGGCCATGCTGTCGTATTCGACCGGCGACTCCGGCTCGGGAAGCGACGTAGAGAAAGTACGTGAAGCCACGCTCTTGGTACATGAACGCCGACCCGACATTGCGGTCGACGGGCCCATTCAATACGACGCCGCCGTTGACGCGGCGGTCGCTCGCACCAAATTGCCGGACTCCGATGTCGCCGGTCGGGCCACGGTTTTCGTCTTTCCTGACCTAAATACTGGTAACAACACCTACAAGGCGGTACAGCGCTCAGCGGGTGCGGTGGCCATCGGTCCGATATTGCAGGGTCTGCGTAAGCCAGTTAACGACCTGTCGCGCGGAGCGCAAGTCGACGACATCGTTAACACCATTGTGATGACCGCGATCCAGGCGCAGGACACGGTGGGAGGGACGCCGTGATTCCGGTACTGGTCGTCAACAGCGGGTCGAGTTCGCTCAAATTCCGACTCGTCGATGTGCATGCGGGCACGGATATCGCAACCGGACTCATCGAACGCATTGGGTTGAGCGACGTGACCGACCACCGGAGAGCCGTCGAGATGATG
>RFQD01000119.1 GCA_009925875.1 Microbacteriaceae bacterium
GCGCACCACGATGAACTTCCTCGCGGACACCGGTTGCACGTCGAGACGTGCGGCACTCTCGAAGAAATCCTGTTGGGTCCGTCACATCGACCCGACGGCACGGCAAATCTCGTGGGCGCACTGCGTCGTTCTATGGCAACCACGGGTTACTCCGACGTCAAAGAGTTCCAGCGCGTCGACGTCGTCGTTGCGCCGAGTTCCTCGCTCGCGGGACCATCCGGGGTAATCGCAACGACGGGACCGTAATGATGACGAGCGTGCAACTCGACGCCGCCGCACGTGACCGTGCTCTGCACGCGTTGCGAACGGAACACCTTGACGTGCTGGTCGTCGGTGGTGGCATCGTCGGCATAGGAAGTGCCTTTGATGCGGTGACACGGGGACTGAACACCGGCATTGTGGAAGCCCGTGACTGGGCAAGCGGAACGTCGAGTCGTTCGTCCAAGCTGGTTCACGGCGGCATTCGCTATCTGGAGCAACTGAATTTCTCTCTCGTGCGCGAGGCATTGGCGGAACGGTCCCTTCTTTTGCAAGAGATTGCCCCGCATCTCGTGACGCCAATCAAGTTTTTGTACCCCGTGCAACATCGCTGGTGGGAGCGCGCGTACATTGGCGCCGGGATGGCCCTCTATGACGCGCTCGCCTATTTCGGTGGGCGAAATCCGGGGGTGCCGCACCACCGACACCTGTCACAGCGACAGGTTCGGCTCGCGAGCCCGAGCATTGATACGACAAAGATCATTGGCGGTTTGTCATATTTCGACGGCCACGTCGATGATGCGCGCTATGCCATCAACCTCCTTCGAACTACAGTCGCGACCGGCGCGCATGCGGCAAGCCGGGTTTCGGTCACGGGTTTTCTCAAGGACGGTGACCGTGTGGTGGGCGTCATCGCGCGAGACGCATCGAACGACGAGACCTTCGAGATACGCGCCCGCGTCGTAATCAATGCCACCGGAGTGTGGACGGGTGAGACGCAAAAGATGGTCGGGCAGGATGGGCGCGTACGCGTGCGTGCATCCAAGGGTGTGCACATCGTCGTGCCCCGTTCGGCGTTCAAATCGACCATGGGGTTGCTGCTTCGCACGGAAAAAAGCGTGCTCTTTGTTATTCCGTGGAACCGCCATTGGATTATCGGCACAACCGACACCGACTGGCACCTTGATCTCGATGAGCCGGCAGTCACGTCCACCGACATCGACTACATTCTCACGCACCTCAACCGTGTGCTGACAACGCCGATCACGCAGGAGCACATTCAGGGCGTGTACGCGGGTCTTCGACCTCTGCTCGCCGGAGACGATGATGAGTCGACATCGAAGCTGTCGCGAGAACACGTCGTGGCGCAGGTCGCCCCCGGGCTCGTTCTCGTTGCGGGAGGCAAGTGGACGACGTATCGCATCATGGCGCGGGATGCCGTTAACGCGGCCGTCGAGCAGTTCACCGCGCAAACCGGAACGGCGGTGTCGCCGAGTGTGACGGAGCACCTACCCCTCATTGGCGCGCGAGGATTTGATTCAATCTGGCGGATGCGCGACGCGGTGGCCGCGCGTGCCGGCATTTCGCGTGCACACGTCGAGTTGCTGTTGCGTCGCTATGGCACAGAGACGGAGCGACTGGTGGCCATGATGGAGAGTGATCCGTCGCTGGCAGATCCTCTGCCCGGTGCGCGTGAGCACCTCGCCGTCGAGGCGATCTTCGCGGCCGAGTACGAATCGGTGCAACATTTGGACGACGTGCTCGTTCGCCGCACGCGCATCAGTTTCGAATCGGCTGACCGCGGCACGGCGGCCGCTCCCGTTGTCGCTGATCTCATCGCGCCGATCCTGGGCTGGGATGCTCGCCGTCGCGACGCCGAGGTGGCGAGTTACCTCGCGCGCGTGAGCGCCGAGCGCGAAAGTAACGAGCTTCCCGATGATGAGTCGGCGGAACGCGTTCGCCTGTCGGTGCCCGACACGGGCATCCCGGGGCTGACTGTCTCATGAGTGAGCCAGCTCTCACGATGCGGCAACTCGCGCTCACACCTCGGTGGATCGCGCTCCTTGTGCTCGCACTGGTCGTGGCCGCAGTTTTCGCCTGGCTCGGTAAATGGCAGGTCGAGCGGGCGATCATCCAGGGTGCTAAAGATTCCTACGACACGGAGGTCGCGGTCGCGCTGGATCGAATTGCGCAGCCGGCCACACCGCTCACCACGGACGCGGCGGGTCGGCGCGTCACTTTTGACGCCACCCTCGATCCGTCGTCGTTGGTGGTTGTTGGCAACCGGGTCAACGAGGGTGCGATTGGATGCTGGGTCACGGGTCGACTCGTCGGAGCGTCGGGTGCCCTGGCCGTCGCGCTGGGGTGGGCGCCCACGATCGAAGACTGTCAAACCACGAAAGATGAAATGTCGGGAGAACCGATCATTCAGGCACTCGTGACGTGGACGGGACGCTATTCCCCGCCGGAAATGCCCGAAGCTCCCGGCACCTCGAGCGACCCGCGTGCGTTGGATTACATGTCGGTGGCTGCCTTGTACAACATCTGGCCAGAGACTTCGTCACCCGTATTTGCCGGCTACGTGATAGCCGAGCACGACATCCCCGGACTCAAGCGAATTTCGTCGACGCCTCCCATCAGCGATGCCTCACTCAATTTGCTCAACGTGTTCTATGCAGTGGAGTGGGCGCTCTTTGCCGGCGGTGCCGTCTTCCTGTGGTGGCGACTCCTGCGTGATGACTGGGAACGCCGTACGGAGCCCGATTAGCGCGAACGTAGACTTGACGCATGGCAAACGCACCTCGGGAAAAAGACATTCCGCGCATCCCCCCGGCCCTGCGGTTCTATCAGGTGATGGCCTACATCACGGGAACTTTTCTGTTGCTCCTCATCGCCGAAATGGTGCTGAAGTACATGATCAACCGCGACACGTGGACGTTTGTTGCCCCCTCGATGGTTTTTGATCCGCTGTCGGGTCAACAGATTTTTGCCGAGCCCGGTTTCGAGATTGAGGCGTTGGGCTCGCACGGAGTGGTCGCACTCGTGCCGAGTGATTCGGTGACCGCGTGGAACCTGTCGCTGACGATTCTCGTCGTGCACGGGTGGCTCTATGTGGTGTACCTTTTCGCGAGTTACCGACTGTGGAATGTCATGCGCTGGCGATTCCTTGACTTCTTGCTCCTCGCACTTGGCGGCATCGTTCCGGTGCTGTCGTTTGTACTGGAGTCGATTTTCACTCGCCGCGTGCGCCGATTTCTTGCCGAGCATCCGGCGGACACACGCACGACCTCAGCGGTTTCCGCCTCGACTGGAGGCCCTGCGTGAGTTCCACCTCCGGGCAACGTGTTCTCGTTGTCGACTTCGGCGCCCAATACGCCCAGTTGATCGCCCGACGCGTGCGCGAGGCGGGCGTGTATTCCGAGATTGTGCCGCACAGCATCACGGCGGCCGAGGTCACGGCTAAGTCGCCCGCGGCCATTGTGCTCAGCGGTGGCCCGTCGAGCGTGTACGAAGCGGGAGCGCCGACTCTGGATGCCGGCATTCTCGAGTTGGGCATCCCGGTCTTCGGGATTTGTTACGGATTCCAGGCCATGGCACGTGCCCTCGGCGGAACCGTCGCACAAACCGGTGGCCGCGAATACGGGGCCACCGACATGCACGTGGTTGCCGATCACGCGCTTGTTGCTGACCAACCGACCGATCAGACGGTGTGGATGAGCCACGGCGACCAAGTAGCGACCGCGCCCGAAGGCTTCGACATCGTGGCGAGCACCGCCGCAACACCCGTGGCCGCCTTCGCCAACGACGCTCGCAAGCTTTATGGCGTGCAATGGCACCCGGAGGTCAAGCACTCTGAGTTTGGCCAGCGCGTGCTCGAAAACTTTTTGCATCGGGTAGCCGGCTTATCGTCCGACTGGAACAGCGAAAACGTCATCGAAACGCAGGTCGCCTCCATTCGCGCGCAGGTCGGAAGCGGGCGCGTGATTTGCGGACTCTCGGGCGGTGTCGACTCGGCCGTAGCTGCAGCCATCGTGCACCGCGCGGTCGGCGACCAACTCGTGTGTGTCTTCGTCGACCACGGCTTGTTACGCCAAGACGAGCGCCGACAGGTCGAGCACGACTACGTCGCCGCGACGGGTATTCGACTCGTCACAGTGGATGCGCGCGAGCAGTTCCTCTCCGCGCTCGCCGGGGTCACCGACCCCGAGGCCAAGCGCAAGATCATCGGCCGCGAGTTCATCCGCACGTTCGAGCAGGCCGAGCGCGACCTCGTCGCCGAGGCCGAGGCCGACGGCGAGCCGATCAAGTTCTTGGTGCAGGGCACCCTCTACCCCGATGTCGTCGAGTCGGGTGGCGGCTCGGGCACGGCCAACATCAAGTCGCACCACAACGTTGGCGGGCTCCCCGATGACCTGCAGTTTGAGCTCGTCGAGCCACTGCGCACGCTGTTCAAAGACGAGGTGCGTGCGATCGGTCGCGAACTTGGGCTTCCTCCCGAGATTGTGGGACGCCAGCCGTTCCCCGGGCCCGGTTTGGGCATCCGCATCGTGGGCGAAGTCACCGAAGAGCGCCTCGAGCTTTTGCGTCACGCAGACGCAATCGTGCGCGAAGAACTCACCGCCGCGGGTCTCGACGACGACATCTGGCAATGCCCGGTCGTGCTGTTGGCCGACGTGCGCTCGGTCGGCGTGATGGGGGATGGCCGCACCTACGGTCACCCGATCGTGTTGCGCCCCGTCTCGAGCGAAGACGCGATGACCGCCGACTGGACGCGCGTACCCTATGACGTTCTCGCCAAGATTTCGAACCGCATCACAAACGAAGTGGCGGGCGTGAACCGCGTGGTGCTCGATGTCACCAGCAAGCCGCCGGGCACTATCGAGTGGGAGTAAGCGCCAACTGCCTGACTCGGGCAACGTGAGCGCGACCCGCGGGACCTACGGAAGCCTCG
>RFQD01000120.1 GCA_009925875.1 Microbacteriaceae bacterium
GCTAGGAACTGGAACCATCGTTTCGCCGTGAGAACCAAGAGTCAAAGTCTTCACTGCAGAAACAGGAACGCTCAATTTCTCTGCAACAAAATGTGTGAAGCGCGCTGTATCGAGCATCCCGGCTTGGCCCATGACTCGATTCTTTGGAAACTGCGAAGCGATCTGCGCAAGCGCCGTCATTTCATCGAGTGGATTTGAAACAACAATCAAAACTGCATTTGGCGAATGCTTGGCAATATTCTCGGTAACACCGCGAACGATTCCTGCATTAACACCAATGAGATCCATTCGGCTCATCCCTGGCTTTCGCGGAAGTCCCGCAGTGATGACGACGACATCAGATCCTGCGGTTGCTTCGTAACCGCCGCCATCTGCTGTGGTTGTTGTGCCTACAACTCTTGTTTCAAAACCTTCGATAGATCTGGATTGGTTGATATCGAGGGCGAGACCTTCGGGTTTACCTTCGAGGATGTCGGTGAGAACTACTGTTTCAAAAAGGTCATATTCTGCAAGTCTGAGGGCAGTGGTTGATCCGTAGAAACCAGCGCCGACGACGGTGACTTTTCCTGATCTGCTCATGGCGCGAAACCTACCTGCTAGCGCCTCGGAAGCGCCAATGCGACTGTTACGAGGGACACAAAGAGCGCGAGGACAATCACCTTCTCGCTCGCTCGCTTCTTGCCGAAATTTGGATAGACAAAAACTGCAAGGCTTATTGCAATCATGATCGCCCCGATGCGCGGCGAAGAGAACGCTCCGACCAGTACACCGAGCAGAGCAATGAGAAAAGCGATCACGTCAAAACTGCTCAGCCAAAGTGACGATATTTGCAAGCAACATCGCTCGGGTCATTGGCCCGACGCCGCCCGGGTTGGGTGAGAGCCAGCCGGCGATGTCGGCGACGTCAGGATGCACATCCCCAGTAAGTCGGGACGTGCCGGCGTCTGCGTCGTCGACGCGCGTGATACCCACGTCGAGCACCGCCGCCCCGGGTTTGATCCACTCGGGTCGCACGAAGTGTGGGACTCCCACCGCGGCCACGACGATATCCGCACGTGACACTTCGTCTGCCACGTTGGTGGTGCGCGAGTGGAGGAGCGACACGGTCGCATCGAGTCCCTTGCAGGTGAGCAGGAGTCCGAGTGGGCGACCGACGGTAAGCCCGCGACCGAGAACCGCAACGTGTGACCCGGGAATCACGACCTCGTTGCGAATCAACAGTTCTACGATGCCGGCCGGCGTGCACGGCAACGGCGAGGTGATGCCGCCGTCCACTCCCATGACGAGTCGGCCGAGGTTTGTCGGATGAAGCCCATCGGCGTCTTTTGCCGGATCGATGAGTTCGAGCATCTCCCGGTCATCCATGCCCGACGGCAACGGGAGTTGCACGATATAGCCGGTCACTTCGGGGGCGGCATTGAGGTCGGCGATGGCGGCGCGCACATCCGCGGCCGTTGCCGAGGTCGGAAGATCGACGCGAATCGACTCAATCCCCACGTCGGCACAGTCACGATGCTTGCCTCCCACGTAGGAGTGCGATCCCGGATCATCACCAACGAGCAGCGTGCCAAGTCCGGGCACCGTGCCTCGGGCCTGGAGCGAGCGAATGCGTTCGCTCAACTCCGCTTTGACCGCGGCGGCCGCAGCAAGACCGTCGAGCGCTCGTGCGGTCACGTGGTCGTTACCAGCTCTCGAGGCCCGGGTACAGCGGGAATGCGGCCGTGAGTTTTTCGACGCGTGCCTTCAACGCGGCCACATCGGGGTTGGGCATCAGAGCGTGCGCAATCACGTCGGCCACCTCGGCGAACTCGTCATCGCCAAAACCGCGGGATGCGAGAGCCGGGGTGCCGATGCGCAGACCCGAGGTCACCATTGGCGGACGAGGATCGAACGGGACAGCGTTGCGGTTCACCGTGATGTTGACATCGTGCAAAACGTTTTCGGCTTGCTGACCGTCGAGCTCGGAATTGCGCAGGTCAGCAAGAATCAAGTGCACGTCAGTACCGCCCGTGAGAACGTCGACACCGGCCGCCCGCGAGTCGTCGGCGACGAGACGCTCTGCCAGGATCTGCGCGCCACGAATCGTGCGCTTCTGACGCTCGACGAACTCGTGGGTTGCCGCAATCTTGAAAGCCACGGCCTTGGCGGCGACGACGTGCATGAGGGGCCCGCCCTGCTGACCCGGAAAAACGGCTGAGTTGAGCTTTTTGCCGAGCTCTTCGTCGCGGCTCAGGATCACGCCAGAACGAGGACCGGCGAGCGTCTTGTGCACGGTCGACGAGACAACGTCGGCGTAGGGCACCGGGCTCGGGTGCACACCCGCGGCAACCAGACCCGAGAAGTGCGCCATGTCGACCCAGAGTTTTGCACCCACCTCGTCGGCAATCTCTCGGAAAGCGGCGAAATCAAGTTGGCGCGAGTACGCCGACCATCCGGCGATGAGCACCTTCGGCTTGTTCTTCTTGGCTGCGTCGCGCACCATGTCCATGTCGATCAGAAAGGTGTTCGGGTCGACGCCATACGCACTCGCGGTGTACACCTTTCCCGAGAAGTTGAGGCGCATACCGTGGGTCAGGTGACCACCGTGGGCGAGTTCGAGACCCAAGATCATGTCGCCCGGCTGAGCAATCGCGTGCAGCACGGCCGCGTTCGCGGTGGCACCCGCGTGTGGCTGAACGTTGGCGTACGCGGCCCCGAACAGGCTCTTGGCGCGCGAAATGGCGAGCTCTTCGGCAATGTCGACGAATTCGCATCCACCGTAATACCGCTTGCCGGGATACCCCTCGGCGTACTTGTTGGTCAGCACCGAGCCCTGTGCCTCAAGAATCGCGCGAGGAACGAAATTCTCACTTGCGATCATCTCGAGAAAATCACGCTGTCGGCCAAGCTCTTTCTGGAGAACGGCGGCAATCTCGGGGTCGACCTCTTCGAGCGGGGCGTTGAAAGTGGGATTCAATGACACGGGAAATTCCTTTCAGGCACCGGCAGCGTTCACCCGAAATCCTACCAATGGGCTGCGCCTAGGCTGTCATGTATGACTTCTGCATCGCACTGGGTGCTCACCTTTGTCTGCGACGACCGGCCGGGAATCGTGCACGCCGTGAGCGGCGCCGTCGTCGCGGCGGGCGGCAACATCACGGAGAGCCAGCAATTTTCGAGTGATGACACCGGAAGATTCTTCATGCGCCTGCAGGTGGAAACACCCAACGGTCGAGACGAGTTTGAAGCAGCACTCGCGCCCGTCGTTGCGACATACGACATGGACCATCGCATCGACGCGGTCGGTCGACCGTTGCGCACACTCGTGCTCGCCACGACAGCGGCACACTGTCTCAACGACCTCCTCTTTCGTCAACGCGCCGGTCAACTCAGCGTGCACATTCCGCTGGTGCTGAGTAACCACACCAACCTCGCCGACTTGGCACAGTTTTACGGTGTCCCGTTTGAATCGATGCCTGTGATGGATGCGCACAGCAAGGCCGCTTTCGAGACAAGAGTCCTAGCCGCCGTCGAAGAACACGACATCGAACTCGTCGTGCTCGCGCGGTACATGCAAATTCTCTCGCCCGAGTTGTGCGCGCAGCTCGCCGGCCGAATCATCAACATTCATCATTCGTTCTTGCCCGGATTTAAGGGAGCCAACCCGTACAAACAGGCTCACGAACGCGGCGTGAAACTCATCGGCGCGACGGCACATTTTGTGACGACCGATCTGGATGAGGGACCGATTATTGAACAAAACGTGGTTCGCGTCGACCACACCCGCACACCAGCACAACTGCAAGCAATTGGTCAGGACGAAGAAAGTCGCACGCTGACACAGGCAGTTAAGTGGTTTAGTGAAGACCGAGTGCTTCTCGATGGCGCACGCACCATTATTTTCCGCTGACGCGAAGCCGATTCACAATTTTTTCACACATTCCCTTTTCATAGCGTTCTCATAGGTTTGCCATAGGGTTTGTCCAAGATTGCCAGAGAGTCTGAGGAACATGTCTTCGACCCAGTCCACGGCGAGCGCATCCACCAAGACCGCGCTGAGCCCTCACGGCGAGCGCATTGCCCGCCGCTACCAGCGACGCCGTCGCGGTATGGACTTTCTCGAGTCGCTCGTCTACCTCTCGGTTGCTGTGTCGATTGCGCTTTTTCTCGCGGACGGTGGGGCTGTTTATTTCATCAACGTCACCGCGTGGAGCGACGTCACGCGGGGCATCGGAATCGTGCTCGGCCTGGTCGGCAGCGATCTCCTGCTCGTGTCATTGCTCTTGAGTGCTCGCCTACCTTTGCTCGACCGCGTCTTTGGTCATGACAAGGTCATCGCGCAGCATCGCAAACTGGGCAAGCCCGTTCTGTACCTGATCTTGGCGCACATGGTGTTCTTGCTCGTCGGTTACGGGCTGGCTGAGAACCTCAACCCGGTGGCGGAAATCTTCTCGATGATCAACACGCTGCCGGACATGTTGCTTGCGTTTATTGCGATGGCTCTGATGGTGCTCGTCGTTGTGACATCGCTCGTGATTGTGCGGCGAAAGTTGCCCTACCAGGTTTGGCACGCGGTTCATCTGCTCGCGTATGCGGCCGTGCTCGCCGCGATTCCACACCAGTTCAGCAACGGTCAGCTCTTTGCCGACGGCAAATGGGCCCGGTGGTACTGGATCGTGCTCTACGTCGGCACCCTCGCGTCGATTGTCATCTTCCGCTTTTTCGTACCCATTGCGCGCTCGCTTCGTCACAACCTCGTCGTATCTGAGGTGCGCAAAGAAGCCAACGACGTGGTGACCATCACGATGCGCGGGCGTGACCTCGCTGCGCTTCCGGCCAAGGGCGGTCAGTTCTTCAACTGGCGTTTTCTCACCCCGGGCCTGTGGCTCGAATCGCATCCGTACTCGCTCTCGGCTGCGCCCGAC
>RFQD01000013.1 GCA_009925875.1 Microbacteriaceae bacterium
GTCGCGCCGGCGTCAACGACGCCGCGCAGCGACTTCTTGGCCAGATTCGTTCCGAGTTTGAATTCCGTCCGGTTATCGAACTGCTCGACGCTTTGCCCGAACACATGGAAGAGGTGCAGGCGGTGTGTTCGGCCGCGAGCGATGCCATCCGACAGCGGTACTTTCCCACGAGCGCCGTCCCGGTGTGGATCGGAGAGACGTCATGAGTCGACTTCGCGTCATTCACCGCACGGGTTTCACCTACAACCTGCCGGCTCAGGCGAGCTACAACGAGGCGCGCATGCTTCCCGCCCATTCGGGCGACCAATTCGTGTTGTCTACCAACCTCGAGATCAGCCCGCCGGCCATCCAGCACTCGTACATCGACTACTGGGGAACGCGCGTGAGCACGTTCGAGGTGCTCACGCCACACACCGAGCTCTCGGTCACGGCGACGTCCCTCGTTGAAGTCCGCCCGTCGGATGCTCCGGCGCCGGATGCCACGTGGCGAGATCTCGAGGCGCTCGCGAACACCTCGGTGCATTTTGTCGAGCACCTTCGCCCGACTCGACTTACCGCACCCCACGAAGAGGTGGAACGCTTGGCCCGCGCGACGCGGGAGGCAGGTGCGAACCCGCACGAAACGGCACTCGTGTTGGCGCGTGCCGTGCACGATCGAATCGAGTATCAGCGGGGTGTCACGGGTGTGCATTCAACGGGTGCCGAAGCATGGACGGCGGGAAAGGGTGTGTGTCAGGACTTTGCGCACGTGTTAATCGGCGCCCTGCGATCACTCGGGATTCCCGCTCGCTATGTGTCCGGATACCTCCACCCCAAGCCCACCGCGCTCATTGGCGAAACGGTCACGGGAGAATCGCATGCCTGGGTCGAGTGGTACGCCGGAGAGTGGTTTGGATACGACCCCACCAACATGTTGGAGATTGGTGAGCGCCACGTCCTCGTCGCACGTGGCCGTGACTACACCGACGTATCGCCGCTGCGTGGGGTTTACGCCGGTCCGAGCGCCTCAAGCATCTTTGTTCGAGTCGAGATAACTCGCGAAGCTTGATCTGACGTTCACGGAATGAGTGACACAGGCGGTCGAACGATCTTTGATTTGCCGCTGACCTCGGCAAAAGCGGCGAGCGCATTTGTACGGGAATCCCCCAAGTCGATTAACGGTGGCGGATAGGTCGGGTCCGATTCGTATGCACCGAGGTACCGATGACGATATCGATTGTCCGGGTCGAATTTCTCGGCCTGAAGCATGGGATTAAAGACTCGGAAATACGGTGCGGCATCGGCTCCGCATCCCGCAACCCATTGCCAACTCGCCGCGTTGTTTGCCGCATCCGCGTCGACGAGGGTGTCCCAAAACCATTCCTCGCCGAGCCGCCAATCGATGAGCAGATTCTTGACCAAGAAGCTCGCGGTGACCATGCGCACGCGATTGTGCATATATCCCGTTTGCCAGAGTTCTCGCATTCCTGCGTCAATGAGCGGCACGCCCGTCGTTCCTTCGTGCCAGCGAGCGAGCCGGCCATCGCGGGGGTCACTCCAGGTGAAGTTATCGAACCGGCTGTCAAAATTTCGACGTGCGAGATCGGGCCAGTGAAAGAGCAGGTGGTAGCTAAATTCGCGCCACCCCACCTCTGCTCGAAAACGGCGGATGCCTTCGGTGAGATCGTCGCCCCCGGAGGTACGCGCGGCTGCGGGGATGGCATCGATGGCGTGAAAAATCTGAAACGGCGATATTTCGCCAAACCGGAGATGTGGGGACAGCTCGCTCGTGTTGTTCTCGCCGGGAAAATCACGACCCGTCGCGTATCGGTGGAGGCGTGTCTCGATGAAGTGCGACAGTTTTTCGTGTGCGGTGAGCTCTCCCGGTCGCCAGCGCAGGGCGAGCCCGAGGGACCAATCCGGGTTTGTCGGGAGCAACTCCCAGGTTTCGAGCGCGTCGCTGCGCGGTGCGTCGTCGGTAAGTCCGTGCAGCGTTGATGGCGCGCTCAGTGGTTGGCGAACCGGCTCGGGGCGCCCGAGGCATGATTTCCAGAATGGCGTGAAGACCGTGTACGGGGTGCCCGAACCGGTGCGTATGGTCCACGGTTCGAATAAGAGGTTGGCTTGGAAGCTGTGCGTTTGTAGACCGGCGGCGCTTGCATACGCCTTGATGTCCGCATCGAGCGCGCGTTCGGCTCCTCCGTAACGCCGATTCCAAAAAACCGCGTCGGCCATCGTGTCGCGAATGAGTTCGCGCATGTGGTCGAATGCGGCCCCTCGCCGAAGGATGAGGGTCCCTTCGAGTCGGCGAATGCGCCCATGAAGGTTCGTCAGGCTGTGATGGAGCCACCATTTCGTGGCCCCACCGAGCGGGCGAATTCCGGGGGATGCGTCATCGAGGATGTACGTGATGATGACGTGGCCCCCGGACGCTTCAGCGTGCTCGACGGCGGCCGTGAGCGCAGGGTTGTCTTCGAGGCGAAGATCGTCCCGGAGCCAGACGAGGGCGTTGCCCATGCCTTTCCTTTCGTTGACGCGAGTGCATCGCACATCTTCAGACTAGTGACGCGGTCGTCGCGCCGTCGGAGTGGATTAACGACAAAAGAGAGGGCCCGTCGAAGTCAACGGGCCCTCTCCTCGTTACACCAAGAGTGTCAGCAATCACATTTTCAACCGCCACAGCAAACGGCTGTAAAGCGACTTTATAACGGATTGATAACGACGCACAAGTGTCTGTTCAACAAATATTTTCTCGCCCTCCGCGGCGCCGACTAGAAGACATCTGGACTCGGCGCACTCGCAAACAGCACAGACACATCCGGATGAGGATCAAAGCGGTACCCCTCACCGCGGACGGTACGCACAATGTCTTCAAAACGCCCCAGCTTTGACCGAAGTCGGCGCACGTGCACGTCGATCGTGCGGTCATTGGGAATATCGACATCGTCGGCACGCCACAGCGAGCGGATAATTTCGGCGCGAGAAATCGTGAGACTCTTGTGCGTCACCAGATATTGCAGGAGTTCGAACTCTTTGAACGTGAGCGGCGAAATCTCGTCATCAATCGTGACGCGCTTGCGTGAGATATCGATAACGATTCCCGCCAGATCTTTTTCGTCGACGTCATCGCTCCGATGCCGTGCGACGGCGCTCGGTTCTTGGAGCGCGAGGCGAACCACATCCACGCTACGACCGCCCGAACCGACCGGTGCCAGGGCAACCGCGGCATAGGTTTCCGCCCCGGGGGCAAGTGACGTCGTGAGGTTCTTCAGAGCCGTCACGATCTGAGAAAGATCGATGCCGTGCTCGGCGGCCGCCGCTTCGTCGATGCCGACATACAGCGCGAATCCGCGCGCCTTTGTGTCACGCGGAACGGCCTTCACGCTCGGTCGCGGAGTTTCGTCTGGAACGGGAACGAGTTTTGTTGTTGCCATGATGATGAATCCTTTTTATCGTGTCGCATCGCGTGCCGGGGAGAGTGCTCGAACGCCCTCAATCGACCACGCGCGAATGCGAAAGTGAATGAATGTTTGCTGAGGGATGAGCGTTAGCAACAACACATTCGACAACACGCCATGCTCTCGTCGCGCATCATCATCGCGACGTATCCCCTCACCTCAACGGCGGACGTAGGGACAACACGGTTCGTCATGACAAAAGGGTACCGCATGCCTCGACGAGTACCGCACAATACAAGGTCAATATGCCCCAAAGAGTCGATCGCCGGCGTCCCCAAGCCCAGGCACGATGTACCCCTGGTCATTGAGTCCATCGTCGATGACCGCGACGAACAAGCGAGTCGTTCCGCCCAGACGCAGGAACGCCCGCTCGACCGCGGCCACACCTTCGGGCGACGCGACAAGACAGGCGCAGGTCACATCGGTCGCGCCACGTGAGTGCAGATTCTCGAGCGCCGTGATCAACGAACCACCCGTTGCGAGCATGGGGTCCATGACGATGACCTGCCGATCAGCTAAATCCTCGGGCATCCGATTCATGTACACGACGGGGAGCAACGTCGTCTCGTCCCGTTTCGTTCCGAAAAACCCGACTTCGTTCACGGGAATCAGGGTGAGAAAGCTGTCGAGCATGGCGAGACCTGCGCGCAAGATGGGGACGAGAAGTGGTCCGGGTTGCGGCAATTCGAGACCGACGGTGTGCGAGACGGGAGTGGTGACGGGCCGAGGTTCCGTGTGCAGTGCGGCGCAGGCAGAGACCCCCACAATCGTGGCGAGCGACGAAACGGCGTGGCGAAAAAGCCACGCAGGAGTGCTCGCATCGCGCAGAATCGCCAGTTGATGTGCAACGAGAGGATGCTCCACCACGGTCACGCTCATTCCTTCACCCTACGCGTTGCAAACGAGCCGTAGCCTTGTGACATGACCAGGGTGGACCCGACTCACCGCGTCCTCATGCAACGGTGCATCGAGGAAGCGCGTCTCGCGCCCGTCACCGGCGATGTTCCGGTCGCGGCGCTCGTCGTCGACAGCGCCGGAGTTGTCCTCGCCTCAGCGAGGAATGAGCGCGAGGCAACGGGTGACCCCACTGCGCACGCCGAGGTGCTCGCCATTCGACGAGCAGCGGAAACTCGGGGTGAGTGGCGTCTCGAAGGGTGCACGTTGGTTGTCACGCTCGAGCCGTGCGTGATGTGCGCTGGGGCAATTCTTGCCGCGCGCATCCCCGTTGTTGTGTTTGGCGCATGGGATGAAAAAGCCGGTGCAGCTGGGTCACTTGTAGACGTCTTACGTGATCGACGACTCAATCATCGAGTTCAGGTCATTGGTGGTGTCGAGGAACCGGAGTGCGCAGCAATGATGAGGTCATTTTTTGCTCAAGCGCGTGAGTCGTGACCCGTCAGTCGAGCCCGCGCACCACGATTGATTCGGTCGAGGGGGTGCTGTTCTTAGTTTTTCGAACGACGTCGGGTTCGATGTAGATGACCCGCGCCACAGGAACGTTGGCGCGGATGTCGGCCTCGAGCGCATCAATGGCCGCAGCGACGTCGGCGAGTTTTGCCGTGGCGCCGAACCCGACCTTGGCCGCCACGAGCATTTCATCCGGACCGAGATACAAGGTCTTCATGTGAATCAAGGCGGTCACGTGTGGAGACGACGTGATGACGCGAGAGATGGTGTCGACATCTTCGGGGCGAGCCCCCTCACCGACCAGGAGAGACTTGGTTTCGATGCCGAGAATGACGGCGACTGCGATGAGCAACGCACCGATGAGCAACGTGCCCACGGCGTCAAAGACACCCAGTCCGGTGAGCGCGGTCAGCCCGATTCCGACGAACGCAAACACGAGGCCCAAGAGCGCGGCGAGATCCTCGAGAAGCACCACGGGAAGTTCCGGTGCCTTAGCTCTGCGAATGAATTGCACCCAGCTTGCGTTTCCGCGAATCGGGTTGGACTCTTTCACAGCCGTACGCAGACTGAAAGCCTCTAAGACAATCGAGACCGTCAGCACAATCATCGGCAACCACCACAGTTCGAGCGGGTGAGGGTGTTGGAGCTTATCGATGCCCTCATAAATCGAAAAAACGCCGCCGATGGTGAACAGGATGATCGACACAATGAACGCGTAAAAATAACGCTCTCGACCGTAACCAAACGGATGCGTTGCCGTCGCGCTTCGCGCTGCACGCTTGCCCCCCACGAGCAGCAGAATCTGGTTTCCCGAGTCAGCGAGCGAATGAACGCCCTCAGCCAACATCGACACAGCGCCCGAAAATCCCCACGCCACGAACTTCGTTGCCGCAATTCCGAGATTGGCAAGCAGTGCCGCGACGATTGCCCGAGTTCCACCCTGTGTGCTCATGGGTCGATTCTAGGATGGGACCATGACCGCACCCCGAGTTGAGTTGCCGACAATCGCGTTGATCGGCGCCGGATCCATGGGCCGAGCGATTCTCGCTGGACTACTTGCGCCCCATGTCGAGGTGGTGGGCGGCATCCGTGTGACCAATCGGGATCCGGCCCGCGCCGCGGATTTCGATTCCGAAACTCGCGTGACGGCGCTGACAACGGGGGAAAATCCGAACGCCAATCGTGACGCCGTGGTCGGAGCATCCATTGTGGTCATTGGGGTCAAGCCCGCCATGGTGACCGGCGTGCTCGATGAGATTGCCGACGTGCTCGAGCCGCATGCCCTCATCATCAGCGTCGCCGCAGGAATAAGCACGCGAACCATGGAAGCGCACCTTTCCGGCGGTCAACCCGTGGTTCGTACGATGCCCAACACCCCAGCGACCGTTGGTCGAGCAGTAACGGGGATTTCGGGCGGCACCCGAGTGACACCCGACGATCTCGAACTCGCGGTTCGATTATTTGACACCGTCGGCGATGTGCTCGTGATTGAAGAAGACCGAATTGACGCACTGGGGTCGATATCCGGGTCGGGACCGGCTTACGTCTTTTATTTTGTTGAGCAATTTGTTCGTGTGGCCGAAGCGAAAGGGTTCACGCGGGAACAGGCCGAACTTCTGGTTCGCGGAACTTTTCGCGGCGCTATCGATTTGCTTGAGGCGTCGGGTGAGTCGCCCGAAGAACTTCGTCGCCGCGTCACGAGTCCCGGAGGTTCGACAGAGAGAGCGATTGCCGTGTTTGATGAAGCCGACATTCACAAGATTTTTGTTGCCGCCACGGACGCAGCCGTTGCCAGGCAGCGCGAGATGGGCACGTCATAAAACTTTGGTCGAATTATCCCCCTCGGCGTTACTGTGGACCGTATGGCGGATATTTTCGATGTCTTGAGTGACGACAACAGGCGGCAAATTCTCGTACTGCTGCGTCAATTCGCTCGTGGACTCGACTCAGCCCCCGTGGAAGCCAGCGTGTCAGAAATCGTGGCCGCCACCGGTCTGTCGCAACCGACGGTTTCCAAGCAACTCAAGGTCTTGCGTGATGCGCACGTGGTGACTGTTCGAGAAGACGGTCAGCACCGTCTGTATCGCCTGAATGTCGATCCCCTTCGATCGGCTGAGGCGTGGCTCTCCGAATTCCTCCCGCGCGAGACGGGGACGCAAGAGATGCTCCGTCGACGCGCGCGAGACTTCGGTGGTGCCCTGGCCGAATTCGCCGCAAAGGCACCGTGGCGATAATCCGCTAGACTCGCCCAAGGCTTTTCTAGCCTGTCTCTCCGGGCGTTTGTCCGGTCCGTTTATCCTGTGAGGTTTTCGTGGGTTCCGTCATCAAAAAGCGTCGCAAGCGCATGGCGAAAAAGAAGCACCGTAAGTTGCTTCGAAAGACACGCCACCAGCGTCGCAACAAGAAGTAGTTGCCGTCGCGGCGCACGTCGTCGCGCGCAACGCAAGAGCGTTACCCCTGACGGGTGGCGCTCTTTCTTTGTCACCACCGCATCCGTTGCGAATTTTTTGCCTTCGGTAGACTGACACAATGTCGAAAGCAGCCATGCACCCAACGCGGGAAAAACTCCTGCTCACGATGGTGGAGATGCTGGATGGACCCGACCCCGAGCACGTAACGGTCGAGGAGGTTCTTTCCCGCTCCGGTGTCTCGCGGGGGTCGCTGTATCACCACTTCGAGGATTTCGAGCAACTTTACGAAACCGGCTTGGCTTACCGAATCACTCAGTGGGTCACGGAGTCGGCTGAGGCCATCGAAAACATTTTTGTCACCGCTTCGTCGGGTGAGGATATTCGTGAGGGAGTGCGTGCCATCACTGCTGCATCGCAGGGCGCCAACCGCAGACTGAATCGACTCGAACGAGCTCGCGCATTCGGTCTTGCCGGATTCAACCCGCGCTTCCAGGCTGTTCTCGGTGTTGAGCAGGCTCGCATGACCGAGGTGTTTCGAAGCCTCATTGAACGCGCGCAAGAACGCGGCTGGGTCAATTCCTCGGTAGATCCGATGGCTATGGCTGTGTTCATCCAGGCGTATACGCTGGGGCGGGTCGTCGACGATATTAGTCCGGAGAAAGTCGATCCGAATAAATGGACCGAGCTCATTGAAGCGGTCGTCGATCACATTCTTTTTGCGACCCCCGCGAATCCCTGAGCGTGGCTGAACATTCGCTTACCCTGATTGGGCGCTCGGGCTGTCATTTGTGCGATGACGCCAGAGTCGTCGTGACATCGGTCTTGGCCGAGCTGAGGGACTTGCCGGGCACTCGTGTTCTCACGGAGATTGATATCGACATTGACCCGGATGCTCAGCGAATGTATTCGGATCAAATTCCGGTGCTTCTCATCGACGGCCAGGTCCACAACTTCTGGCGGATTGACCGGCATCGCCTAATGAGAGCGCTGTCGTGATTTCTTCGGGCAGGGTCCTTGCACTCTCAAGTGCGAATCGGGGTCGCGGTGAGGATCGCGGTGGGGTGAAGACGGCGCTCGCGCGCATTCTTTAGGCAACAAAACACCGCCCGCTCCCGGATGGGAGCGGGCGGTGTTTCTTAGTTTCGGCGTTTTCTCGATGTCAAGAAAACAGGTGGCTACTTACCGGCCAGGATTTTCTTCTTGAGAGCCGTGAATTCAGCCTGGCTAATGGCGCCTGACTTGAGCAGGTCGTTCGCTTTCGCGATTTCATCGGTGTGGCTGGTACCCGCAACATTCCGGATGTAGTCCTCTTGTTGCTTCTGGGCGGCCGCAATCATGGCCTGACGACGTTGAGCCATTCCGCCACCGCGCACGATGAGGTAAATCAGCGCTCCAAGCCACCACGTGACAATGAGCAGGATGATCCACAGTGCTTTCGCACCACCGCTCAGGTCGTGGTCGCTGAACAGATCCGTCACGATGTTGATGAGAATCATGAAGTAGGCGATGAACAGGAAAATGAGGATAAAGTCCCAGAGGAAATCAACAATATGCATGGTCCTCAGCCTAGCGTGAGCCTAGAACAATAGTCGCGCGACGGAGCCTGTGTGTCTTTAGAATGGTCGCATGACGACTCCCGAAGCACAGAAAATCACGATGTACGGCGCTGAATGGTGCGGCGACTGCCGCCGGTCGAAGGCGTTCCTCGATGGTCACGAGGTGGAGTACGACTATGTCGACCTCGAGGCACACCCTGAGGCGGCTGAAGTTGCGCAGGCGATCGCGGGGCGCAAGAACATCCCCGTCATTTCGTTCCCTGACGGCACGTTCGCCGTCGAGCCCTCGGATGCCGATTTGCGGAGCAAGCTCGAGGAACTCGGCGCGCTCTAGGGCGCGAGTCGATTCGGTCCTCGAAAGAGGTAAGTGACCTCGCGGAGGTTGGGCTGGTGCAGCAAGAGCATCATGACCCGTTGTAAGCCCATGCCGAAGCCGCCATGGGGAGGAACTCCGTAGCGGAAAAAGTCGAGATAAAACTCCAGCTCCGCGGGGTCGAGACCCTTTTCCCGCGCCTGAGATTCCAGAATCTCGACACGGTGCTCGCGCTGTGCTCCCGTCGTGATTTCGGTTCCCCGCCAGATGAGGTCGTAGCTGTTTGTGATGGTCGGATCACCCTCACGACGCATGTGGTAGAACGGGCGAATCGACGAGGCGTAGTCGGTGAGGAACACGAACTCGTGACCAAAGGTTTCGGCAACGTATGCCGCAATCTGGCGTTCGCCCTCCGGGTCCATGTCGTCATCCGCACGAGGTACTTCGTACCCCCGTTCGGCAACGATGCGCTTTGCTTCCGCTAGCGGGATGCGCGGAAACGGAATCGTCGGGACGACGACATCAACGTCGAAGAGTTCCTTTATCTCGTCACCATGTTTTTCTTTCACCGCCGAAATCGCGGCCACGAGAAGTTCTTCCTGCATTTTCATGACATCCTCGTGGCTGTCAATCCAGCTGATCTCGGTGTCAACGGAAATGAACTCCGTTGCGTGCCGTGACGTGAAGGAGGGATCCGCACGAAAGACAGGGCCAATCTCAAAAATCTTGCCGAATCCTGCGGATTGTGCCATTTGCTTGAAAAACTGGGGACTCTGAGCCAAGTACGCCGTGGTCTCGAAGTAGTCGAGCTCGAAGAGTTCGGCGTTTGACTCGGAAGCGCTCGCCATGAGCTTGGGCGTGTGCAACTCGATGAAACCGTGCTCGATCCAATAGGTGCGCATGGCGTGCTCGAGAGTTGTCTCAATGCGGAAGATGAGGTTGTTGCGCGGGTGGCGCAAGTCGAGGAAGCGCCAGTCCATTCGCTTATCAATGCTCGAATCGGCGGCAATCGGTGTTTCGGCAATTGCGGCCGTCACAATCTCGAGTGTCGCAATCTTGATCTCCAGCCCGCCCAGCTTGACGCGCTCATCGAGCTTTAACTCGCCTGTGACGCGAACGTGTGTTCCGGCGGCGAGCCCACTGATGACATCGGCGAGTGGATCGACGTCGTCGGGCCGCGGATGCACGAGCTGAGCTGCTCCAGATTCGTCTCGCAACACCACGAACTGAACCTTTTTTTGGTCCCGTACGGTGTCGACCCATCCGGCAACGGTCACTTCGCCTTCGGGTGTGCGGGAGAGTTCTGAAATCAGCGTGCGCGCGGTCATAGCGCCCAAGTTTACTCAGCGCGAGGGTCGGGAAATCCCCCGTCACCCCGTCCGTAGACTTGACGCATGGTGGCCCGTCACATTCATCTCGTGCGTCACGGCGAGGTGTTCAATCCCGATCGCGTACTTTATGGTCGCATTCAGGGATTTGGCCTGTCTGAAAAAGGAATGCGCATGGCGACGCTTGCCGCGACGAATCTCGCTGGGCGTGACCGAACATTTTCTAAACTCGTTGCGTCTCCGTTGCAGCGCACACGGGAATCGGCGGAGCCCATCGCTTTAGCACTGGGCCTCGATATCACCGTGGATGAGCGAATCATTGAACCCTTCAATGCCTTCGAGGGCCGACACATGCGAGGGCGCGAAGCAGCTTGGATGAATCCGAAATTTTGGAAGTATCTCGTGAACCCGTGGCGTCCAAGTTGGGGTGAACCGTATCGCTCCATCGTGAACCGAATGATGGCGGCGATCCTCGACGCGGCACATTCCGTCGAGGACGGCGATGTTGTGCTTGTGAGTCACCAACTTCCGATTTGGATGGTCAACCGTCACCTTTCGCACAAATCGCTGGCTCACTTCCCGGGTCGTCGCGAATGTTCGCTCTCGAGCATCACGACGTTGGAGTGGCTCAACCGTGCTGACCCCTCTCGTGGATTGCAGATTGTGGGCTACGTCGAGCCGGCGGCCGAACTTGCCGGTGACTCGATTGACGTGGGTGCGGTGTGATGGGCCTGGAGAGGTTTGGTAGCAGTCGAAGCCGTCGGGTTCATGTTGCCCTCGGGGCTGCCGCCCTCTCTCTTTCGCTCCTGACGTTGTCCGCGTGCGCGAGCGACCCATTGGCCGAGCAATATCGTGCTGGGTCGGGTAAGAATTACATCGCGGGTGATGGCTCGATTACCGAAATCGTCCCCGAGAATCGCGGCGAGCCGGTCATTTTTTCGGGCATCGATCAATCCGGACGTGCGATTGATTCGAGTTCATTTGCGGGCAACGTCACGGTTGTCAATTTTTGGTACGCGGGTTGCGCGCCGTGCCGGCAAGAAGCTCCTCTTCTTGAACGCGCGGCCGAATCAACTTCAGCTACTGGCGCACATTTCGTTGGCATCAACGTGCGAGATCAAGCCGAAACGGTCGCGACCTTCAACGAGGAATTCGGCGTAACTTACCCGAGCATTATTGACACGGAAGGTGGTGCGCAGCTTGCGTTTTCCACGAACGTGCCCCCCAATGCCGTTCCGACAACTCTCGTCCTCGACCGTCAGGGTCGTGTGGCCGCACGCATTCTTGGTGCTCTCGCCGACGTTTCTATCTTGACGACCCTCGTCACCGACATCGCAAACGAAAAGTGACTCATGGGTGACGTCGTCTTCGCAGGCAGTCTCTGGCTCGCTGTTCTCGTGGCCGTCGCAGCCGGCTTCGTGTCGTTCGCGTCTCCCTGCGTTTTGCCCCTGGTACCCGGGTACCTCGGCTACGTCAGTGGATTTGCGGGTGAATCGTCCCTCGGTGCGCGTCGCGGTCGGGTGGTGCTGGGTGCCGTTCTCTTTGTTCTCGGTTTTTCCGTGATTTTCATCAGTTTCGGTGTGCTGTTCGGGGCCGCCGGGGCGGCAATTCGACCATGGCTCGATCTGGTCACCCGCGTGCTCGGTCTCGTGGTCATACTGCTGGGGTTGGTTTTTGTTGGACTGTTTTCGCGTTTTCAGCGCACGGCAAAATTGCCTATCCGACCGACAACGGGTCTGATTGGTGCACCTGTGCTCGGGGCAGTTTTTGGCTTGGGCTGGACACCCTGCATCGGGCCGACTCTCGCCGCTGTGTTTGCGTTGAGTCTCGACGGCGCCTCACCGAGTCGGGGGGCAATCTTGGCGCTGAGCTATTGCGTGGGTCTCGGCTTGCCGTTTGTGCTCGTCGCACTCGGATTCGCCTGGGCAACGCGGACACTCGGGGTGCTCCGACGGCACATCCGCGCCATCAACATCGCGGGCGGCGTCGTACTCATCGCCGTCGGTGTGCTCATGGTGACGGGTCTCTGGTCGATATGGATGGCCAACCTGCAAGCGATGATGGGGTCATATGTCCCCGCAATCTGACGACGTCATGAATCCACGACTCTCACTGGTCGGGTGGTTTCGCTGGTTTTGGCGGCAGCTCACGAGCATGCGCACGGCGCTCCTGTTGCTCCTGCTCCTGGCCATTGCGGCAATTCCCGGGTCGCTTTTCCCGCAGCGTTCGTCCGACCCCAACGGAGTGACGGCCTACTTCGCCAACAATAAAAACCTGGCCCCCGTTCTCGACGCTTTTCAGCTATTTGACGTCTATGCATCAGCCTGGTTCTCAGCGATTTACCTTCTTCTTTTTATCTCCTTGATTGGCTGCGTAGTTCCGCGTGTGGCATACCACTGGAATGCGTTACGCAGCGCCCCGCCCCGAACGCCATCAAATTTTGCTCGATTGCCAGCACACGACTCTTTCGTCACCAGTGCCAAAGAAGAGCTCGTCATGGAGAGGGCGCGTGCGCTCCTCCGGCGACGCGGATATCGCGTCGCCCCTTATGACACTCCGGATCGACGCACTTTGTCTGCGGAACGAGGTTATGCGCGGGAGACGGGAAATCTCGTCTTTCACGCCGCACTCGTCGGAGTCCTCGTGACGGTCGGAGTGGGGAGTGGAGGCGGGTTCACTGGGCAACGCGTGATCTACGAAGGGCAAGCCTTTGCGAACACCCTGCTCGCCTACGACACGTTTAGTCCGGGGCGGTTCTTCGACGCATCCTCTCTCACTCCGTATACGGTGCGACTCGACTCATTCACCACCGTGTACGAAGAGAAAAACCCCAACGCCATCGGGCAGCCGACCGATTACACGGCCGATGTCACGGTGCAACGCAAGGATCAGGCGCCCGAAAAGGCGGTCATCAAGGTGAACGACCCGTTGCGTTTGGGTGACACCGACATTTACCTTCTCGGTAACGGATACGCACCCCAGGTGACCGTTCGTGATCCCGATGGGCGAGTCGTGTTTGCCGACACCATTCCGTTCTTGCCGCAAGACAAGAACCTCACGTCGGTTGGCGTGGTGAAGCTTCCCGACGGGCTTTCTGAGCAGCTCGGCCTCGTGGGATTTTTCTACCCCACCGTCAGTCAAGGGCACTCGGGCGCGTTTTTTTCCATGTACCCCGATTTGGTTGATCCGATGCTGACGTTCAACGTGTGGAAGGGGGACCTCGGCCTGAATGACGGGGTACCCCGCTCGGTTTACGCCTTAGATACGTCGAAGATGACGAAGTTGACGGGACAAAAGACACAGCTCTCGTCACTCGAGCTCCGTCCGGGCGAGACGGTTGAGCTACCCGAAGGACTGGGCAGCGTGACCTTCGACGGCGTCAAGAAGTTTGTCTCGCTAGACATTCACAAAGACCCGGCCCAGGGGTGGGTGCTGTTCTTCGCGCTCACGTCGCTGGGCTCGTTGCTGTTTTCACTCTTTATTCCGCGTCGACGGGTCTGGATTTCCGTGAAGGGGTCGTCGGTTGAGGTGGGGGCGCTGGCACGCAACGATGATCCGACCCTCGACGCGCGGGTCGCCGAGCTCGTCACGGAATTGAGAACCGAGTTGGGAACTTAGGATTACCCCCATGACCGATACGTTTTCGCAGTTCTCCGTGCTGTCGCTGTACTCGGCTATGGGGCTGTACGCCGTTGCGTTCATCCTGTTCACTCTTGACTTGTCGGGGCTGGCACCCGAACGGCTTCGGCTCGCCCGCATTGGGTTAAGCATCACGTGGCTGGGATTCGCGCTCCAGGTTGTTGCGACCGCATTGCGGGGTCTGGCCGCAAGTCGTGTTCCGTGGGCGAACATGTATGAGTTTGCGATGACCGGAACTTTGATGATGATGTTGGTGTTCCTGGTTGTGAACCTCAAGTGGGACGTTCGCTACCTTGGAGCGTTCATCACCGGCTTCGTGCTGCTCGCGCTCGGTATCTCGGCAACTCGGTATTACGTCGAAGTCGTCCCGTTGCCCCCTGCGCTTCAGTCGTACTGGCTGGTCATCCACGTGTTTGTGGCGACTCTGGCGACCGGTTT
>RFQD01000121.1 GCA_009925875.1 Microbacteriaceae bacterium
GCCCGTTGTAGGCCGGGCGCACAATCTCTTCGACCACGGGGTCCGTAACCGATACGGATGTCGGGCGCGACGCATCCGTCGAAGCAGCGCGTGCCCAGATCGACTGAGCCGCCAAAGCCTGACCGTATTCCGATTCAATCGTTCCGGGCGTCAGCGCGTAGGCCGGGAGCGCAAATGTTCCCACGAGCGCAAAGGCGATCGCGGAAACACCCACCGTGGCGAGACGTCGGCGTGGTGACCGCGGGGTCGACAGTGCCTTCGCTGCCGAGGTGACCCGTGCTCGTCCGTGTTTCACAGCGTTCTCACGCGTGCTCGTCAGGGTGGTCACGGCGGCATCGACGACATGCCCGGCCGAACGCGTCAGGCGGTGCCGAGTCGACCGCGACAGGGACGGCTTACGGTTTCGCGACGCGTAGAGCTTGCGCCCCGCCCGCGAGAGGCGATACTCGCCCGGGCCCATGTTCTTACCTAAATCTGCCAAAAGATTTCTCTCCGGCGCTCCAACAAGCTAGGTTGCTTACCCCGCCACGATGCACTGTTTGCGTCGATTTCTCGAACGGAGGGGCGGGTGTTGGAACGCCTCCGTCATGAGGATTCGCGGCGACTGTTTACCGTGAACCACCCTCCATGTTACCCGCGCGTTACCCGCGCGACACATCGACGACGGCGTGTCCCGCATTTGCCGGACAGGGCGAAACTACGAGATATCGGGGTCGAGAAACAAATGTGACCCCACATCTAGGGGTAATGTCACCGGGCTGGCAATTCCCTGAACATCCACGGTCACGTCGTTGTCGTTTCGGATGACCGAAAGCACGGCGCCCGGAACGACACCCGCGTCGAGCAATCGCCGCAACATCTGCGGGTCATGCTGAACCGGTTCCGCGATCCGTCGCAGAACGCCCTGAACGGGCACTGCGCGGGTTGCCGAGTCCGCCGTCACGAGTCCGTCCGCAAAAACATCAGAGTCGCGAAGACCGAACTCGGCGAGACCGGGAATCGGATTCCCATAGGGAGATTCACTCGGGTCGGCAAGCAGGTCAAGGATCTTGCGCTCGACCTGATCACTCATCACGTGTTCCCACCGACATGCCTCTTCGTGCACAAACTCCCACTCGAGCCCGATCACGTCACGCAAGAGTCGCTCAGCTAATCGGTGTTTACGCATGACAACGACGGCCTTGCGCCGACCATCCTGCGTCAATTTCAACCGACGGTCATCGGAGACAATCACCAGCCCGTCGCGCTCCATGCGCGCCACTGTTTGAGAGACCGTCGGCCCGCTGTGATCGAGCCGTTCCGAAATGCGCGCACGCATGGGCACGATGCCCTCTTCTTCGAGCTCGAGAATCGTGCGCAAATACATTTCGGTCGTGTCGATCAGATCGTGCATCGCCTTGCCCTCAATGAATGTCGTCGGATGCGCTCCCGCGTTTTCCAGACTAGCGGCACGGCGAAGCGGGAAAAATGGCACCGGTAGAATCTGGGGCTATGGCCGATATTTCCATTCCTGCCCACCTGCTTCCCCGCGACGGACGGTTCGGCTGCGGCCCGTCGAAGGTTCGACCCGAACAGATTGCCTACCTCGCCGGCGCGGGGGCAGAAATTCTCGGCACGTCACACCGGCAGGCACCCGTGAAAAACCTCGTCGGACGGGTTCGATCGGGACTTTCCCAACTGTTTCGTCTACCCGACGGTTACGAAGTGATTCTCGGCAACGGTGGTTCAACGGCGTTCTGGGATGCGGCGGCCTTCTCGCTCATCGAAACTCGCGCCCAAAATCTCGTCTTCGGCGAGTTCGGCCAGAAATTCGCCACCGCGGCGACCACGCCATTCCTGACGGCACCCGAGGTGATCGAAGCACCAGCCGGTTCACGAAGTGAGGTGACTCCCCGTTCGGGCATCGACGTCTACGCCTGGCCCCACAACGAAACATCCACGGGTGTGATGGCGCCGGTTCGTCGGGTGCACGGCGACGATGGGGCGTTGACAGTGGTCGATGCCACCAGTGCTGCCGGAGGCGTCGACTTCAGCGTGTCCGAAACGGACGTGTACTACTTTGCACCGCAGAAGAACTTCGCTTCCGATGGTGGGCTCTGGTTCGCACTGTTCTCACCCGCCGCAATCGAGCGCGTGGAGCGGATCGCGGCGGATGGTCGATGGATCCCCGAATTTTTGAGCCTGAAGAATGCCATCGACAACAGTCGCCTCGAGCAAACGCTCAACACCCCGGCCATCGGCACGCTGTTGCTGATGGAAAACCAAGTGCAGTGGATGAACGACAACGGAGGTCTCGCCTGGGCCGACGCGCGCGCACGCGAGTCGTCGAGCGTGCTCTACGAATGGGCGACAGAGCGCGACTTCGCCACTCCCTTTGTGGCGAATCCTGAACATCGCTCGCAAGTTGTTGTGACAATCGACTTCTCCGACGACGTAGATGCTGCCGCCGTGTCAAAGGCCTTGCGGGCACACGGCATCGTCGACACCGAGCCGTACCGAAAGCTCGGTCGCAATCAGATTCGCGTGGCAACGTTCGCCTCGGTCGAACCTGATGACGTTCGCGCACTCACGGCGTGCATCGACGTCGTCGTCGAACAGCTCTAAAACCTAAACGCGCACCGAGACGTCGTCGTCGTCTTCGTCCGACTCGTCTTCATCGTCGTCGTCGTCGTCGTCCGACTCGTCTTCATCGTCATCATCGTCGGCGTCTTCGTCCAAGGCGGCCAACCCCAGGTCACCGTCGAAGTCTTCGTCGTCGGGCACAATGACGGGCTCGTCATCGTCCATCAACTCGCCGGCCTCACGAGCCAGTCGGGCCGCCTCCTTGTACTCGGCAAGTCGTTGCGACCACGGCACCCAATCAGGTGCGAGAAGCGACCCGTCGTCGGGGAGCAATTCGAGTTCCAACACCGTCGGTGCGCCCGCATCGACAGACGCGATTGCCACGGTCCAGACCCAACCCGGGTATCCCGCCATCGTGCTGTGAAAGGTCAGCGTGACAACGCCGTCGTCTGCCACCACTCGGTCACGAAAAGCACCGACGGTGGTCGCCGGAGTGATTTCGTGCAAGGCGCTCAGCGCGAGCGTGAGCTCCGCATCCATTTCGACAGTCATTCGATTTCTAACTGTCGAGGTCGTCCGCGACGCGCCGCAATAGTGCGGCGACCTTCGCGCCTTGAGCGCCCTCAGGGTAGCGTCCGCGACGCAAGCCATTTCCGATGCTGTCGAGCAACTTGACGAGATCTTCCACAATGACGGCCATGTCATCGGCGGCTTTCCGGTTCATTTTGCTCAGAGGTGTCGGCGACTCGAGAATGCGCACCGACAGCGCCTGCGGACCACGCTTGCCATCGGCAATTCCGAACTCCAAACGCGTACCGGGTCGGACGCGAACACCCTCGGGCAGCGCGCTCGCGTGCAAGAAGACCTCATCGCCTTCATCAGAAGTGATGAAGCCGAAGCCCTTCTCGTCGTCATAAAACTTGACTTTGCCGCTTGGCATGATGCTCCCTGTGTCGTCCGGTGATTCCACGAGTCTACCCGCGTCACGTGACACCCCTCCGGTGCGCGTATTCTGGAGGGATGGCTGAAGACACGTATGAACCTTCTCGAGCCGAACGCATTCTGGTCATGATGACCGCATCGTGCATCGGGCTCTCAGTTCTCTGCTTCTTGACGATTGTCGTCGTGACCGGAGTCCTTCATCTGCCCGGATCCGGTCCGGTCTGGTTGATCGTGGTGACGCTCCCCCTGGTCGGACTGCCGTTGGGATTTGCGCTCTTCATTGCCCTGTTCGTCGTCAACATCGTTCGACGCCGTCGACATTCTGCTGGCACGGCACGCTAGGGCATGCCGGTGACCGACTCTTCGCTCCGCTTGGCACGCGACCTCAAACTACGTGACCGAGACGAGCTGATTTCGCTCGTGACGCAACGCAAGGTAGCGGGCGCGCACATCCGAGATTTCTTCGATCTCGCCGACGCACTGCTTGAAGAACAGAGCATTGCGGATGCGCTCGCGCGTGTTCCGCGCACGACTCTCGAACTCCTCGCCCAAGGCGACCTGCGCACCGACCAGAAGCTCGTGCACTCCCTCGCATTGGCGACCGCGCTTCCCGACGGCGGACTGCTCGCACTCGATGAAGTTGTGCAGGCTGCTCGCGTCGCGGTCGAGAAGTGGCACGTGGACGAAAACAATTCGGCGCCGACATGGCGCCACGACGAGTCGGCGGAAGATCGTGAACTCGGTGCCCCGTTGATTTCGAGTCACGATCGCGACCGGGTCGGCCTCGAGCGCGGCTTGCTACTGACGACCGCCATCGATGACATTGCGCAGGCGATAGGGCGCTCACCCGTACGACGTCTGGCGTCGGGCAACCTCGCTGCGGCCGATGCGGCTCGCCTCGGGCTCACCATTGAGCATGTCGGCCTGAGTCTGCCTGACGCCCTGGGCTTCGCGGCCCAGGCACGACTCATCCAGTTTGTCGATGGCTGGTATCTGACCGGTCCGGATTTTGACACCTGGAGACTCTCAAACCCCGCGACGCGATGGGTGACTCTGGCCCTATCTTGGCGTGCCGGTCTCGATGGTCGCGTCGCCGACATTCTTCGTGCTCACACCAACTGGGGTTCCCTGCTCGACGCATACGTGCGCTGGCTTTATCCGATGGACTCCGACTGGATACTCGATCTGGTGTCGAACGCCGTGCGTCATGCCGCACACCTCGGACTTGTCTCGTCGCACGAGCGAATCCCTTTGGCTGACGCGATCTTGAGTGGCGACGCGGATGCCCTCTCCGCGCGAGCCAACTCGTCACTGCCAGAGATGGTGTCGCAGGTGTATATCCAGAACGACCTCACCATCGTTGCGCCGGGCCTGCTTGCGCCGGAG
>RFQD01000122.1 GCA_009925875.1 Microbacteriaceae bacterium
GGCATCCACGGGTGGTGGCGCATGGCGTGACGACGGCACCGAGCGTCGGCAACTTCGGGTCTCCGCCGTCAGCGAGCTTGCCGACGCGAGCATCAGCTACAACTCACTCCAGCAGTGGGATCAGGCCGGCTACCTCGAGCAGCTCGTCAGCCTGTCGCGCACCGTGTGGCGCACACGTGCCTACGGCGACATGTGGTCGTACATGCTGGTCGCCGAAGGGGCGCTCGACGTCGCCGGGGAGTTCGACCTCAAGCCCTATGACATCGCGGCACTCATGCCGATTGTGCGTGAGGCCGGCGGCACATTCACGTCGATCGATGGTCACCCCGATTGCTGGCATGGCAGCGCCCTGGCGACCAACGGTCACCTACATGCCGCCGTGCGGTCCAAACTGGGGTCCGGCGAGTAGCGAAATCGCCAGCACGAGAAAAATCACGACAAAAATCGTGGGCGTAACGAATCGCGCCACGTTCATCCACGGCGCAAACGAAATCGCCTGACGCGCGGTGGCCGACTTTGTCGCAAGCTGCTCGAGGTCCTCCGCGATCGCCAGCGCCTGAGATGACACGGCAAATTGCACGAGTGCGCCGAGCACACCCGACGCCAACAGGATGCCCAACACCCCGACGCGCACCCACACATCCGCTTCGTTCAGCCCGAGGCCGAGCGCCACGGCCGTCACGATGAGCAAGAACGTCGGCGCCAGCTGAGAATAAATCAAGTGTCCTCGGGCCTTTGCCCACAGGTCGAGAAGTTCGCGTTCGGTCATACCTTGAGCCTAGAACAGCCCGGGCTGGACGCGCGAACGGGCCGCTCCGATGGGAGCGACCCGTTGGTCAACGACGCGCGAGGCGTAGCCGTTGCGTTTAAGCTTCGGGATCTTTCACGCCTTCTTCAACGATGCCCTTGGCGGCCAGGGCTGCCCGGCGGGCCTCGACCCGCGCGAGGAACTTGGCCTCCGACTCGGCCGCAAAGGTCGGGTCAAGGGGAGCCACATCGATGCGTGGCTTGCCGTTGTGTTTGGCGATGTAGGCGTCGAGTTCGGGGCCCGACTCCCACGAGGTGATGAGGCAATAGCGCGGCTTGTCACCGTTGTGCCACACCGCGTGCCAGAAACGCTGCGTGTCGAGGATCATCTGCGCACCCGCCGGCAACGGGATGCGAATCTCCGTCGACGGGTCAAAACGGTCTTCGCGCAGGATCATGACCGAGTCTTCGTCGTTCGTGAGGTTGAAGAATCCACGCACGATCCAACCGGTGCCGTCGGGGTTCAGACGGTTGTTGTCGTCTTGGTGCAAGTTATAGAGCGAGTCAGAGTATTCGTTCGGCTGCAGCTCGATGACACGGCAACGACCGATGTTTGCCCCCGGCTCCATCGCACGCTTCGCGAGAATAGGTGCCTTGTCGAGGTTCGCCTGAACCCAGACACCATCCTTGTCCGTGCGCGGCGGCGTGTGGTTCCAGAAGCCGTTGCACTCCATCTCACCAAAAGCGCTGGTGAGTGGCGCGAACCGCGTGACTCCCGACGACTTCCAGTCGACATACTCGATGTCGAGCCATTCCTGCGGGTCTTTGCTCTGGTCGTACGGGTCGAGAACGATGTATCCCGTTTCTTCGAGAGCCTTTGAGCGAATGTAGCCCATTGGTTTTACCTTTCGTCACGGACAAGCGAAGTTTTTACAGGTCCGATTAGGACAAGATTACTGCGCGGTGTGAGTGGCGAGAAACACCTGTGCCGGGTGTGTGAAATTCATCACTGCCACGTCGCCGGATTGCAACTGCAAGACGGTTCCCAGAATTAAGACCACAACAACGAGACTCGCAACACTCTGCAACCACTTGCTCATTCGACTAGGTCCACTGGGATACAGCGCTGCGACAACGACCATGAGAAGCCCCATGAGCAGCAGTGCCCACATGATGGATTCGGGCACGAGCGGCCACGTGTGCGCAATTCGTGCGTTGCGAGCCTGCTTAAACGTTTCAACGTCTTTGTAGAGACTGTCGACCTCTTTGTCGGAGTAATACTCCGACTGAGAAAGCGCGTATGCCGCGTCTTGAATGTCATAGACGAGGGTCGAAGCGGATTCACTGACCACCATGTCCCCCTGCGTGCCAACCTCTTCACTCACGACAACAGAGGCGTAGTCAACGAGCTTTTTTGTGAGTGCTTGCGCTTCGGGCACATCGAGAGCCCCCGTATCCTGATCAATCGAACTCACGGCCGCAAATTCGCGCGACACATCGTTGGTGATTGAGGTTGACGACTGCCACGCGGTCACGATGGCGAACGCGCCGAGAAACACAAAGGCCGCGCCAGCAAAACGGATGATCGCCGTCGACACGTTGTCGTTCATGCGTGACTCGCCCCCGAGTCGTCGCGTGCGAATGGTCAACACAATCGTGACCGCCGTGAGTGGAACGCACATGACGAGCAATTGCACGACGAAGGGCAACGAGATGAACGATTCGTAGGGGGTGAGATCAACCGACATGCCGGGAATATATCAATCGCACACGTCGTGGAAGTTTCTTAGGTTGACTAGTGGAGGTTGTAATGGAAGACGTGCACCCACGTGCCGTCTTCGTTGTGCGTGGTCTCAACCCAGCCTGTGGCACCCTTAAATTTGCCAGACCCGCCAAGAATAGGTCGAGTGACAACCTTGCCCAGTCCAATTGTCGGGTCGGCGATCTCGTAAACCGCGACACCACCGACGACCATCTGGTCTTCAACGGCGCCGAACTGGAAGACGAGGTCGGAACGTCGCAGTTCTTGGCCGGCGGTCGGTGTTTGCGGTGCCACCACGGTGAGCGAGCCGGTCATGAGACCACCATCCGGTGCCATCGCGGGAATGATGAAGAATCGCTCATCACCCGGAGTCGAACCGTCGACACCCGTATCCAGAACGGTGACCTGCGAGGGGTCGATTTCGTTGTGGTCAAACTCGACCGTCTGATAGCTCACCCCACCAGAGGCCAGCGACACAGCAACCGCCACACCGCCGACAATGAGGGCAATCAGGGCGATGAATATGGCGATGACCGCCGCAACATTTTTCGACACTGCAATTCCTTTGTGCTCGAGACGGGTTGGCTTCGCGGCGATGATTGCGTGCCACCTCGACGGTATGTCGAATCGGGTCGAACGCGGTGACGCGTCAAAAGCGTGTGATGGAGCTCGCACATGGTGGAGATGGGGGGAATTGAACCCCCGTCCACTGCTGTGATTGTGAGTCTTCTACGGGCGTAGTCGGTGGAAACGTTCTACTTGGCTCCGACTTTTGTCACCAGACACCTAAGTCGACAAGCCCAGCCACAGTGCGAGTCCCGCGTTGCCCGGAGGCACAACAACGCAGCTAGTTCCCTAGATAACGCCAGAACACGGGTCGGGATCTAGCCCGGTCTGACGGACTTCGAAGCTCGCTTAGGCAGCGAGGGCGAAGTCGGTGCGCTTAGCTTTGGCACCTATGTTTTGCAGAGAGCGTTAACGAGATAGCTCTGCATCCTCGGCCCGCTTCTCTCCCGCTCTCAGGCAATGTCGAAACCGATCATCCCCAGGAAGGTGGCGAAGCAAACCATCACACGCTATTGACTTATCAACCCGTCACGTACGACGGACTCGCGCCCAAACTGGCGCGCACGTAAGCATATAACCGCGTGCCGACAATGACTATTCCCAAAGTCCCAAATCGACGTACGCTTGCATCATGACTACTCGCGCAGCGCTGGACGCAGAAAAAATCACGACCCTGGATGGTCGTCAGACCACGTTCGGCGAATTCGCCGGCAAGACCGTGCTCGTGGTGAACGTGGCCTCCAAGTGTGGCCTCACCCCGCAGTATGAGCAACTCGAGGCGCTGCAGCGTGAATACGAGGGTCGCGGATTCACCGTCGTGGGCTTCCCCTGCAACCAGTTCATGTTCCAGGAGCCTGGCTCGAACGAAGAAATCGGCGAGTACTGCTCAACGACGTGGGGCGTGACGTTCCCCATGATGGACAAAATCAAGGTCAATGGCAGTGGCCGTCACCCGCTGTACAAAGAACTCGTCAAGGTCAAAGACGCCGGTGGCGCGGCCGGGAACGTCAAATGGAACTTCGAGAAGTTTCTCGTGATGCGCGACGGCACCGTGAAGCGCTTCCGTCCGACCACCAAACCCGACGACCCGGAAATCATCGCCGCGATCGAGGCCGACCTCTCGGCGTAGAGGCACCGCCCGGTACTACTCTCCGAGGCGATTCTTGGTGCGCATGGCGCGTTGGGCCTCGCGCGTGTCCTGCCGTTCGCGGAGTGTTTGACGCTTGTCGTATTCCTTCTTGCCCTTGGCCAGTGCGAGCTCCACTTTGGCCCGGCCATCCTTGAAATAAAGGGACATCGGAACGAGCGTGTAGCCGCCCTCTTTCACCTTTGATGACCACTTGGCAATCTGCTGACGGTGCAACAAAAGTTTGCGTTTGCGCCGAGGGGCGTGATTGTTCCAGGTTCCCTGGTGGTACTCGGGAATGTGCACCGCATCGAGCCACGCCTCGCCGCGTTCGAAGAACGCGTAGCCATCCACGAGGGATGCGCGTCCTTCACGTAAAGATTTCACCTCGGTGCCCCACAGCACGAGTCCCGCCTCCACTGTGTCGATGATGTGGTAGTCATGTCGGGCCTTGCGATTGGTGGCGACAACTTTTTCGCCCTTCTCTCGGGGCATCGCACACCTCCACTTCGCACGCGGGGCGAGACGCACGTCTCGACTTCAGACGACGGGAATGACCGCCGGCCTGCCAGTTTAGCGCGTGGGAATGTTGCGTTCGGGAGCGCCCGTGTAGAGCTGTTGCGGGCGACCGATTCGCGTAGCGGGGTCGGAGTTCATCTCGCGCCAGTGAGCGATCCAC
>RFQD01000123.1 GCA_009925875.1 Microbacteriaceae bacterium
CGGGCAATCGGGGCGTCGTACCATCCGCATCGACGTGGTCTTCCGGTCGTGGTGCCGAATTCGAAGCCCGTCTTACGCAGGAATTCGCCCGACTCGTCGAACAATTCGGTGGGGAACGGCCCGGAACCCACGCGCGTCGTGTAGGCCTTGACCACGGCTATCACGCGGTCGACCCGGTTGGGCCCGATTCCCGAACCCGTGGACGCACCGCCCGCGGTGGCATTCGATGAGGTCACAAACGGGTAGGTTCCGTGATCGACATCGAGCATGGTTGCTTGGCCACCCTCAAACAGAACGGTCTTGCCCTCATCGAGGGCGCGATGGAGTTCCAGCGCGGTATCCGCGACGAGGGGTCGCAACCTCTCCGCATAGCTGAGCAGTTCACTGACGACCTCGTCGGCATGGATGGCCCGACGGTTGTAAATCTTGACGAGCAAGTGGTTCTTCACCTCGAGAGCACTCTCGACTTTTTGTCGCAGAATCCCCTCGTCAAAGATGTCTTGAATTCGGATGCCCACGCGGTTGATCTTGTCGGCATAGGTTGGCCCAATGCCACGACCCGTCGTTCCGATTTGTCGTTTTCCCAAAAAGCGCTCGGTGACCTTGTCGAGGGTGCGGTGGTACAGCGTAATCACGTGCGCGTTGGCCGAAACCTTGAGACGTGACACATCGATTCCGCGAGCGCTCAAGGCGTCAATTTCAGCGAAAAGCACCTCGAGGTCGATGACCACTCCATTGGCGATGACGGGCGTGACGCCAGGTGTCAGAATGCCCGACGGCAACAAGTGCAGCGCATACTTTTCGTCTCCGACGACCACGGTGTGACCGGCGTTGTTTCCGCCATTGAACTTGACCACATAGTCGATGCGATCGGCGAGCAGATCGGTGGCCTTGCCTTTGCCTTCGTCACCCCACTGGGCACCGATGAGCACGATTGCTGGCATGGTTGAGACCCCTCAATTGACGAATGGGCGGTCTCGACGTAGTCGACCACAATGCCCGGCACAAGTCTACGCGAGGGCAGGCGTGTCACTACGTGACGATGGGGATGCCTGTCTCGGCCGACGCGTCCGTCACGCCGCCGAGGTTCGTGACGTTATCTATTCCGATCGAGCGCATGAACGCGAGTGCGTTTGCCGAGCGCTGACCCGACCGACAGTAGACGACGTAGGTTCCGCCGAGGTCAAGCGACCCGACGGAATTTTCAAACCCGGGGTCGTAGATGTTGAGGTTTATCGCGCCGTCGAGGTGCCCCTCGGCGAATTCTTGCGGTGTGCGAACGTCGATGATGACGGTGGTGCTATCCATCTCAATTTCCTCCGGTCTTGAACGTAACGTGCTGCATGACCCACGCGTGCATCGCCACGGCTGCGGCAGCGGACGCATTGATGGAACGGGTCGACCCAAATTGGGTGATCTCGATCACGGCCTCAGCAACCGCTATCGCCTCGTCACTGAGTCCGGGGCCTTCCTGGCCAAACAGGAGCGCGCAACGTTGTGGCAACGCGAAGGTCTCGAGAGGCACACATCCTGGCACATTATCGATGGCCAGAATCGGGATGCCCTGCTCGCGCGCCCATGTCGCAAACACGGCCACGGTCTCATGATGCATCACGTGTTGGTAGCGGTCGGTCACCATCGCACCGCGCTTGTTCCAACGACGACGCCCGATGATGTGCACCGTGTCGGCGGCAAAGGCGTTGGCGCTACGCACGATCGAGCCGATGTTCATGTCGTGTTGCCAGTTTTCAATTGCCACGTGAAACGGATGCCGGTGCTCATCGAGGTCAGCCACAATCGCTTCCATGCGCCAATAGCGATAGCGGTCAATGACGTTTCGCGTATCGCCCTCACGGAGCAGCTCGGCGTCGTAGTGGTCGTCATCTGGCCACTCGCCCTGCCACGGGCCGACGCCGGCGGTGCTCGTCTCGTGCGTCGGGTTGTCCATCCGCCTAGGCTAGCGAAGGAATCATCCCGTTAGCCCAAGGAGCACAATGACCCACGCCATCGTGATGGATGCCCCCGGAGGGCCCGAAGTTCTCTCTTTCCGAGAGATTGACACCCCGGTTTTGCGCCCCGGTCACGTGCTCGTGCGACCTCATGCGATTGGGGTCAATTTCATTGACATTTACCGGCGTCAGGGCATTTATCCGGTGGATCTTCCGCACATCCCCGGTTTTGAAGGTGCTGGAGAGATCGTTGCACTCGGTGATGGGGTGACGAGTGTCTCGATTGGAGACCGAGTTGCGTTTTGCGAGGCAGCCGACGCTTATTCCTCCGATGTTGCGGTCAATGCCACTGTCGTACTGCCGATTCCCGAGGCGATGGATATCGATATCGCAGCGGCGTTGCCGCTTCAGGGAATCACCGCGCACTATCTCGTCAACTCCACCTTTCCTCTGGAGCCCGGTCACACGGCGCTCATTCACGCGGGGGCGGGCGGAGTGGGGCTGCTCCTCATTCAGCTGGCCAAGCTCCGCGGGGCACGAGTGATTACCACGGTGTCAACGCCTGAGAAGGAGGGGCTCGCCCGCGCCGCAGGAGCCGACGTCGTGATTGGCTATGACAACTTCGACGTGGTCGCTCGGGACGTGACCGACGGACTCGGTGTCGACGTTGTCTTTGACGGCATCAGCAAGACGACGTTCGATCGCTCCCTCGCATCACTTCGGCCTCGCGGAATGCTTGTGCTGTTTGGGGCGGCCTCCGGACCGGTCGACCCGTTCGACTTGCAGCGCTTGAACTCCGGCGGCTCGCTGTATGTGACTCGCCCTTCCATTGGGCACTACCTCCTGACTCCAGAGGAAAGGGCGTGGCGCTGGAACGAGCTGGTTGATGCCGTGCAATCGGGGAGATTGGATGTTCGCATCGGCAATCGTTATCCGCTGGCCGAGGCGGCGCGGGCGCATGAGGATCTGGCCGCGCGCGCAACGACGGGCAAGCTCTTGCTTACCCCGTAGCTACGAGCGATCCGCTTAATTTCGACCCATCCGTGGTCGAGGCATAGCAAACGAAAGTACCCCGAGTTTCTCGCCACTCGATGGCCGAAACGGGAAAGCTCACGGTGATGACCGTGTTATTGGCACCCTGTGAGCCCGATGGAAGGATGACACCTGGTTCGGTGCACAGGGGGAGTACGGTCGCTTGGACACGAGCTTCCCCGGGATACGCACTCGCCGAGTATCCAGGGACCTGCCCGACCCGAATCACCTGGGCGGAATGGGGAAGCGCACACGGGACCACATCGTACGTGACCTCCCAGGTTCCGGGAAAAGCAGAGAGACATGTGCCCGTGAGCAAGGCGGAGTAGCGATACGTGCCCGGCGCGAGCGAGGTGACGGGTGTGGGTGTCACCGTCGGAGTGGGCATCGAGGTGTGGTGAGGAACTCCGGCGCGAGCAATCCAGAAGCCACCGAGCGCTGCGCCGAGTGCCAGAATCGCGCTCGCGGTCCAGAAACCGGTTGTCGCGAGGCGCTGCTTATGCCAGGCCAAGGTCGGCCAGACCCAATGCGGCAAAGTAGGGGTAACCGGCGGCCTCGATGCGCTCTTTTGCGCCGGTATTGCGGTCAACGACGACACAGACACCGACAACGGTAGCGCCTGCCTTTTCGAGAGCCTCAATCGCTGCGAGTGGCGACCCGCCCGTGGTTGAGGTGTCTTCGAGCACGACAACGCGCTTGCCCGCAACCTCCGGGCCTTCGACCTGGCGGCCTCGCCCATGATCCTTGGGTTCTTTGCGCACGACGAACGCGTCGTAGGTGCGTCCCCGTGCGGCGCCTTGGTGCAGCACGGCGGTGGCGATGGGGTCGGCCCCCATGGTCAACCCGCCGACGGCATCCACATCGCCAATCGCGTCGACGAGCTCGAGCATGACCTCACCAATCAGCGGAGCCACTCGGTGGTCGAGGCTCACCTTGCGCAAGTCAACGTAATACGTGGCCTTCTTGCCACTGGTCAGCGTGAAATCGCCGTGGAAAACCGCATCAGACGAAATGTACGAGATGAGCTGGGCACGCGCGTCGGTCATGCCTCCAGCCTACTTCGGCGGTTGCCGAGTAATTTAGGGGCATGCGCATCGCGAGCTGGAATGTCAACTCCATTCGCGCTCGCGTGGAACGGGTCGTTGACTATCTCGTGCGCGACGACGTTGATGTGTTGTGCATGCAAGAGATCAAGTGTCGCGAAACGCAGTTTCCCTTCGAACAGTTCACGGCCGCCGGGTACGACGTCGTGCTCCACGGGCTCAACCAGTGGAACGGCGTCGCCATCGCATCTCGCCTACCCATCACCGATGTGCGGGTCGGATTTGACGGCATGCCCGGCTTTGGAGCACCCGGAGATGACGGGTCACTCCCGCTTGAGGCACGGGCACTCGCGGCCACGATCAACGACGTGCGACTGTGGAGCCTGTACGTGCCCAACGGACGCGAGCTCGATCATCCACACTTCACCTACAAACTTGCCTGGCTGGATGCGCTCGCGCACGACACGCGAGCCTGGCTCGCTGCCCACCCCGAGCAACCACTCGCCCTGCTCGGCGACTGGAATGTTGCTCCCTTCGACCACGACGTGTGGGACATGGCAGAGTTCGTCGGGTCAACGCACGTGTCGCAGGCTGAGCGCGACGCGTTCTTTGCGTTCGAAAACGTCGGGCTCGCCGATGTCGTGCGGCCCCTGGTTCCCGACGGCTACACCTACTGGGACTACAAGCAATTGCGCTTTCCCAAGAATGAGGGGATGCGCATCGACTTCATCCTGGCGAATCCCGCGTTTGCCCAGCTCGTCTCCGACGCACACATCGCCCGCGACGAGCGCAAGGGCGACGGCCCAAGTGATCACGTTCCGGTTGTTGTCGACCTCACGTTCGGAGACGA
>RFQD01000124.1 GCA_009925875.1 Microbacteriaceae bacterium
TCAGCTCTGGGCGTTTGAGGCTCAGGCCTCGTCGCCGTCCTCTTCAGCCACCGGATACACAAAGCCCTGGGCCCGGCCGATGCCCTGCTGCTGGAGGGCTGGCTGGTGGGCTGTCAACCCATCACCACCGAACAGCTCCAACGCGCCTTGGCTGGGGAGGCTTCAGCGGCGGCGGGCTTCAGTGCGGTCGAGCGCCACTGGGTGATGGTCTGCAACCACAGTCTTGAGGCCTACCAGCCGCTGTGGGATCTGCTCGATCCGCTGCTGTTGCTCTGGCCGCGGGACTGGCAGTGGCCGCGTCGCTGGCGCTTTCAGGCGGAGGCCCGACAACGGCGCAACGGTGGCGGTTGGTTGCCCCCTGCCCAACTGCAGGCGCTGGTGGATGCCAGCCTCCGCTCGTTGCCGGCTGAGCTCTACCAACGGCCGTTGTTGCAGCGGGCGCAGCTGCTGCGGCTGTTGGACGGTCGCCGGCGGGTGATCTGGGAGTGCCGTTTCAGCTCTGGGCGTTTGAGGCTCAGGCCTCGTCGCCGTCCTCTTCAGCCACCGGATACACAAAGCCCTGGGCCCGGCCGCTCAGCACGGCCTTGCCGATCGAGAGGGCTTTCTGGGCGGCCACGGCGGCCTTGCCCTTCCAGGTGGCGTGGCGCTGGTTCCGCTTGCCCTTGGAGGTTTTCTTCTTGGGAACAGCCATCCCGCTCGCTTTCAGCCAAACCAAGATCTTCCTTGGCCGACTGGCCTTTCGTCAAATCGCTAAGCTCGGTTCAGCGACAGAGCCCAGTGAGCAACGGCGTTTCCACCGAGCAGGCCGGTCCACAGACACCCCCAGCCCGTGTGGACCTGCTCAGGGATCTGGGCCTCAGCCGTGCCCCCCAACCCAGCTACAGCCAGCTGTTGCAGCAGCTGCGCGATGGCCTCCGCAGATTGCGTGCCGGCAAAGAGCGGGAGCGGGCGACCGCCAATCACGGCGGCAACAACCGGTGATGCCCCGCCCTCGGCAGCGGCGATAGCGTCGACACGGAACGACCCCACTAACTGCGGGTTCGCCTGTGCATCGACGGACACCAAGATGGTCTTACCGGCCAGAGCAGTGACCGCGTCGGTCAACGTGCGAATCATGGCCTCATCAGCTGCAAGATCGTGCACAAAGCACACGACGACGGGAACGGTTGCAGATATTTCGATGACGGTCGAAAAGGTTGACTCATCGGCTTGGAGGGCGAGACCCGGCAGGGTCAGACTAGATTCGCCGGCTGATGTCCGTGGGCTGCCCGCGGAGGCAGGTCGAGACACAATTCCGGAAAGGTCAATTGCTCGACCGGCATCGATTCCCACCGTCTAACCCACCGACGCAGCCGTCAGTCCCTGCGTGAAGCCAAGCAGGCGAATTTTTTGCGTGGATCCAATCGCAGGTACGTAGAACACCATTTGCAAGGTGTACGTCGATTTCACGCCGGTTGTTGCGTTCGTTCCCAGCAGCGCCTTTTGTTGACCCTCGGGGACGACCACCGCACCGTTTTGCAGGGGTGACACTTGCTCAATTTCGTCGAGCGTCACGGCGACCACGGCACCCGAGTTCAACGTAGCTAAGGCAACGTCTTTCCCCGTACCCTTGGTCTCCGTGAACGTGACGTCTGCCTTGTCGGCAATCGAGGCGGCTTTCTTTGACTTGTAGTCATGACCGACTTGAGTGACCAACGTGTCCTTGTCCAAGTCGAACAAGGGGAAGTACTTGCTCGCATCGCCATTGAGCAGCACGTCTCCATAGGCGACCGCCAAATCCTGCGGAGCAAGGAGGAGAAGTTTCGTGTCCGGGGCGATAACCGGACTCCCCACCTCGGCAGGAGCAGTCTCGGGCACATACGCGTCGGGCTCCAAAGTGATGAGGTACTCGACTTTGTAGTTATCGCGAGCCGATTCCTGAACCAGCACCATGCCCGTGGTGGGGGCATCCGTCTTTTCCGGATCTTGACTGACAACCATCACGGATCGAGGCCACGTGTCGGCAGCCTGGGGCATCACGAACGTCAGCGGAAGATTCCCGATGGGGGCAAGTGCGGGAATCGACGAGTCATTCGCACGCATGGAATAGTTCGCCAAACGAGTGGACAACGCGCCACCCGACATGCGCGTTTTCAAAAGTTCACGGTCGGAGGCTGCATCGGCTTTCGCAACCGTGTCGGAAATGTCCGCAATGATTCGACGAAGTTGTGCGGCCGTCACGACGGGAGGTAGCTCGCTCTCGACGGCAGCCGTCACCGTGGGCGTCGGTGTATCCACTCCGACACCGGTTTCATACGGCGAGGAGCATGCTGTGAGACTGAGGGCAAAAATCGTCGACAGACCAATGGCAGAAAAATACGATCGACCTCGCGGGGCGCCACGACGACCCCGTGCCGGAGCAACGATGCTCGGCGCATCCTGCGGTGAATAGCGTCGCGGGCGGGGAGGTTTTGGCATACGACCTCTCCGTCGGGGGCCCTGCTGATTGCGCCAATGCGAGAGCGCCCAGAGATACAGCAACAGACCGATCACCGCGAGACCGCCACCCAAGAAGATCAGGTTGTCGTCATTGAGCCAGAGAAAAGTTGGCTGCGGAAGTGGCCATGAAATGGTCAGCGTCGGCGGAACCGGATCGACACCGTTCGCTGCGAGCAAGACCGACATATCCTGCGTCACATTGACCGATAGAGACGCGGTCGATTTGCCTGCCCGCTCATCGAGCCAGAGGTCGGAGCCAGACGGGTTCGGTGCCGGAGTCGGTTTCGGCGCCGTTTCGGTGCCCGCGGGAGGAACCGGCGTGACAGTCTTACCCACCGTCATCTCATTCGTCTCGGCGTCGTAATTTACGGTCGTGTACGTCGCGTCACCGAGCCACCCGAGAACGTCAGAGGTGCGCCCGTAACTGACAAACGAGGCCGAACCACCCAACAGTTCGATTGTTTGAAGTCCCGGATTTGCTTTCAAAACAGAACCATCGACAACCAGAAAGGGGGACTGCACGTGCGACAGATCGACCGTCGTAATCAGGGCTCGGGCGCCGGACAAGATTTTGAACGACACACCCACCACAAGAAACGTCGCCGAAATCGCGAAGACAACAATGGCCGCGATAAATCGCATCTGTTCCTCCTCGCGAAAAACGGTTCCTCGTTACGGTCTCGTGCACGCTCGGCACAGAATCACTCTGGCAAGAATACCCGACCACAGTCTGAGAAGATTCTGCGACGAACTTCCCCATCGGACGCTCGAAGACGCGCTCCGTGGATGCCCCGGTAGACTCGGTCCGCGTGGGGCGCAACGGCGGTGTCGCAATGCCTCACGTTGATATGCAGTTATTTGAGTGAACGGAGCAATCGTGTCTGATTCGATTGACGATTTCCCTCGCGTGATGCGCGGCTACAGCCCGACTGAAGTGAACAAGGTCGTCGGCAAGCTTCGTCGTGAACTTCTCGTAGCGAAGACCACAACCGACGAGCAGGCAAACCGAATCGGGGAGCTGACCCGACGTGTGGCGTCACTCGAGACGGACCTTCGCGAAGTCGGTGAGCCTACCTATGCCGGCCTTGGAGCCAAGCTCGAATCCACTCTGCGTAATGCAGAAGAGCAATCCGTGCGACTCGTGGCGAAAGCGGAGGCGGAAGCCTTCAATCTCCGTGAGCGAGTCGAGCGTGAAGTGGAACTCATCTTCGAAGAGGCCAATACGACGGCCCAGCTCGCCATTGAGGAAGCTCAGCGTGAAATCGCCGGCATGTTGCTCGATGCCGAAACGAAAGCGTCGTCCATCGTGAGTGCGGCACAGGCCAATGCCGAAGTGTTGGTCAAGGAGGCGGAACACGACGCCGCGCAAATTCGTGGTGAGGTCGCAACTGAGGCAGCCAATGCACGCGCAACCACGAAGAGAGAAATCGACGAGCAAATTGCGGAGGCTGAGCGCCAGATTGCCGAACTCCGGCTGGTCTTCATCAAGGAAGAGGGGCCGGAAATGTCCGCTCCTCGCGGGGAAAAGCCCACGCTCCGCGAAGTCGTGAAACTGTTGCAAATCGAAACCGAAAAATCGGTCACGACGGACAAAGTCCAAAAAGATTACCTGCGCAAGCACCAAGAAGCCGTGATGCTCACGCAAAAATACCTCGACGCGGCGAAGGATCAGCTTGCCAAGGCTCGCGCGCGCACGGCCGACAAGAAACTCGAAGCCGATCCGCTCTCGTGGAATCGGCCGACAAGCAGTCGCGTGAAATGATTGCCGCCGCCGAGGCTCGGGTTGCTGACCTTCGCGTGGAGCGCGAAGCGATTGGTAGCTACCTCGAAGACCTGCGTTCGCTCGTCGCTCAAGCGACAACCGTGTGGGACACGACGTCGAAATAGCCCCGGAGTCACCGCTCACGCTCCATCCCGAACCGTGCCATGACGCACGATGCTGAATCTAAAAACCGCGACGAACGCATCAAAAACACGGTAAACATGACCTACGAGATGTTCGATGAAAGAGGACCGTGATGCGCATTCAGAATGCTTTCCGAGTTGGACTGTTTGGCGCCCTCGGCGTCGGAATTGCCCTCTTGCTCATGTCGGCGGTCACGTCGCTCGCGACGATTCTGACGTACATCGGTGCAGCGCTCTTTCTGAGCCTCGGTCTTGACCCCGCGGTCAACTGGCTCGAGTCGAAAAAACTCCCCCGCTGGGCGGCCATTCTCGTCGTCCTGGGTGTCGTGCTCGCGGCGTTCGGGGTACTGCTGGTTTCGGTCATCCCGCTCGTCGTGGACCAGGCCACAAAATTCATGTCGAAGTTGCCCTCGATTATCGAAGGCGTCAAGTCTCAGGCCTGGGCCGATTACGTCAATTCACAACTCAACGGATGG
>RFQD01000125.1 GCA_009925875.1 Microbacteriaceae bacterium
CCGTCGATGGAGGCCGCGTTTGTCGACATTGGACGCGGTCGCAACGCGGTTCTCTATTCCGGAGAAGTTGACTGGGACGCCGCTGAGACGGGTAACCAGCCGCGTCGGATTGAGCTCGCGCTGAAAACTGGTGACAAGGTCCTCGTGCAAGTCACGAAAGACCCCGTTGGACACAAGGGTGCTCGATTGACGAGCCAGATTTCCCTGCCCGGTCGCTACTTGGTGTATGTGCCAAACGGTTCCATGAGTGGTATCAGTCGCAAACTCCCGGATACCGAACGCACACGTTTGAAGGCCATCCTTAAAGAGGTGCTGCCCGAAAACGTTGGTGTCATTGTGCGCACGGCGGCCGAGGGCGCGACGGAAGAGCAGCTCACCTTTGATGTGGGTCGATTGACGGCTCAGTGGGAGGACATTTCGCACAAGGTCGAGACGATGTCTGCTCCCGCACTGTTGCACAGTGAGTCCGATTTGCTCATCAAAATCGTTCGAGATGTCTTCAACGAAGACTTCCACCGCATGATTATCTCGGGAGACAATGCGCGCACGGCAATCGAGTCCTACCTCACACAGGTGGCTCCCGAACTCATCGAGCGAGTATCGCGATTCGATGGTGACGGTGACATCTTTGATCATTTCCGCATCAACGAGCAGATTGAAAAGGCGCTCGATCGTAAGGTGTGGTTGCCGTCGGGTGGTTCACTCGTCATTGATCGCACAGAGGCGATGACGGTTGTTGACGTCAATACCGGAAAATTCGTTGGTTCTGGTGGAAACCTCGAAGAGACGGTGACAAAGAACAACCTTGAAGCGGCGGAAGAAATTGTTCGCCAGCTTCGACTCCGTGACATCGGTGGAATTATCGTTGTCGACTTCATTGACATGGTGCTCGAGACAAACCGTGATTTGGTGCATCGACGTCTCATTGAATGCTTGAGCCGCGACCGTACGAAACACCAGGTCGCTGAAGTGACGTCACTCGGTCTGGTGCAAATGACGCGCAAGAAACTTGGGCTCGGTTTGCTGGAAACCTTCAGCGAGCCGTGTGAGGTGTGCGCTGGTCGTGGCGTCATCGTTTTCCACGACCCGGTGGTGCGTCGTCAAGTTCAACAAACGCCGCAGGGTGACAAGCCGTCACGCCGAGCCAAGGCACGAGTTGCGTCGTCGCCATCCGTCTCGCCGCACGGTATTCCAGAGGGAGCAAAAAGCGCGCTGGCACAGATTGCGGCAAGCACGTTGCACCACCATGACGAGCTGGAGCACGATCACGAGCTTGAGAACACACGCGACGAGGAACTCGACCACGAGATTCTCGATGGTGACGACATCGTCGAACTTCTCGATCTTCCCGTTCGCAAGGCTCGTCGCGGTCGGGGCACTCCCGTCGAGCGCGTTGACGCCATTTTGGAAAACGTCCTCGAGGCTCTTCCGGAGCCCAAAGCTTCGGGTCAGGGTCGACGCGGACGCGGTCGGGGACGACGCGTCACCACGGGCCCGATTTCCACTGCAGACTCGGGTGTCGACGGGTCGCACGCGCCCTCCGAATTCCCCGAAATCATGGGGGAGAGCGGGCACGACTAACGCTCGGTCGGTTTGCACCGGCTACTCATCCGGGCTATTCTTGACTTTTGGTGCTCGGGCGAGTGTGCTCGTATCGCATCAAAGTTTTTCGCAGTGAGACGGATTCTCCGTTTCCATTAATGAAGCAGGTACCAAGTGGTTTACGCAGTAGTTCGCGCCGGTGGCCGCCAAGAAAAGGTCGAGGTCGGCACAATCGTCACGATGAACCGCGTTGTGGCCGACAGCTCGGGAGTTATCGAACTTCCCGCCGTATTGCTCGTCGACGGTGACAAGATCACCGCGGACTCGGCTTCGCTCGCAAAAGTCAAGGTGACGGCCGAGGTGCTCAACGACCTGCGCGGACCCAAGATTGTCATTCAGAAGTACAAGAACAAGACCGGTTACAAGAAGCGCCAGGGGCACCGTCAGGAGCTCACGCGCGTCAAGGTCACCGGAATTAAGTAAGCACAGGAGAACCTCACGAAATGGCACACAAAAAGGGAGCGAGTTCGACCCGTAACGGTCGCGACTCCAACGCACAACGTCTCGGAGTGAAGCGCTTCGGCGGCCAGAAGGTTCTTGCGGGCGAGATTCTTGTCCGTCAGCGTGGAACGCACTTTCACCCCGGCGTCAACGTCGGTCGTGGTGGCGATGACACCCTGTTTGCCCTGGCAGCTGGCGCTGTCGAGTTTGGCACGAAAGGTGGCCGCAAGGTCGTCAACATCGTCCCGGCGTAACAACGCCGGCACACCAACCGTTGAGGGGGCGAGCTGGAATGGCTCGCCCCCTCTTTTTTGTTTTCAGAGAAATCGGTCTCGTACCCGATTAACAGTGAGGAGCTGACATGACAACCTTTGTCGACAACGTCACGCTCCACCTTCGTGCCGGTAATGGCGGAAACGGGTGCGTCTCGGTGCGGCGCGAGAAGTTCAAACCGCTCGCCGGACCCGACGGAGGCAACGGAGGTAACGGCGGGGACGTCGTGCTCATCGCCGACCCACAAGTAACCACTTTGTTGAGCTTTCACCGTCATCCGCATCAATCTGCAGAAAACGGCGGGTTCGGAATGGGCGACAACCGATCGGGTCACTCGGGCGCGCACACGGAACTCTCCGTTCCCGTCGGAACGGTTGTCAAAGACGTCGACGGAACCCTGCTGATTGACATGGATTCGCCCGGCATGCGCTTTGTGGTTGCCCCCGGCGGTCAGGGCGGACTCGGAAACGCGGCACTCGCGTCGACGAAACGCAAAGCACCCGGTTTTGCGTTGCTCGGCACGGAAGGGTGGCACGGAGACGTCATCCTCGAACTAAAGACGCTCGCCGATGTGGCACTCGTCGGTTTTCCGTCAGCGGGCAAGTCGAGTTTGGTGGCCGCACTGTCGGCAGCTCGGCCGAAAATTGCGGACTACCCGTTCACGACGCTTCACCCCAACCTCGGTGTCGTTCAGGCGGGAGACTCGCGCTACACAATCGCCGACGTGCCAGGTCTCATCGAAGGTGCGAGCGAAGGACGCGGACTCGGTCTCGAGTTCTTGCGACACGTCGAACGCTGTTCGGCGTTGCTCCACGTCATCGATTGCGCCACGCTGGAACCCGGTCGAGACCCGATAAGTGACCTCGAGGTCATCAAACGCGAGTTGGCTGCCTATCCAGTCCCATCTGATCAGATTCCGTTGCTCGAACGTCCTCAGCTCATCGCACTCAACAAGATTGACGTTCCCGACGCGCAGGACTTGGCCGACATGGTTCGACCCGATTTCGAAGCGATGGGTTATCGCGTTTTCGAGATTTCTGCGGTGTCTCACGCAGGGCTGCGGGCGCTCTCGTTTGCGCTGGCCGAGATTGTCGAAAAACACCGCGCAGAGATGGTCGCGGAACCCGTTGCGCCCCGAATCGTGATTCGCCCGACGGCTGTTGACGATGTTGGATTCAGCATCACCGTCGAGGGCGGGAGTGACGGGCCGATCTATCGCATCCGTGGTGCCAAACCCGAACGTTGGGTTATGCAGACCGACTTCCAGAACGACGAGGCAATCGGTTACCTCGCTGATCGACTGGCCAAGCTCGGTGTCGAAGAGGAACTGTTTCGTGCCGGCGCGGTGCCCGGATCCACGGTGGTGATTGGTGCGGGCAACGGTGTCGTCTTCGATTGGGAGCCGACGCTGACATCGACAGCGGAATTGCTCGTCGGTCCGCGTGGTTCCGACGAGCGCCTCAGCGAGAATAGTCGACGAAATACGAAGCAACGTCGTGAAGAATACGGCGCCTTGATGGATGCCAAGCGCGAGGCTCGTGAAGAGCTCGGCCGTGAGCGCGAGGCAGGACTCTGGGTCGGCAAGGAGGAGGACGAATGAGCAGGACGAGGTCAGACATCCCTCGGGCTCAGCGCATTGTGGTGAAAGTCGGCTCGTCGTCGATAAGTGGCGAGAACGCCGACCGCATTGACCTGCTGGTGGATGCGCTTGCCGCAGCCCACGGGCGTGGAACCGAAGTGGTCCTCGTGTCGTCTGGTGCCATCGCCACGGGAATGCCGTTTCTGGGCCTTGGCGATCGGCCCACTGACTTGGCCACCCAGCAGGCGGCTGCGGCGGTCGGGCAGAACGTGCTCATCTACCGATACCAAGAGTCACTCAGCCGGTTCGACATCACCGCCGGACAGGTACTTCTGACCGCCGGAGATCTCGAGGACCCCGTCCCCCGCGGCAACGCGGAACAGGCGATGAACCGCTTGCTGGAGTTGCGCATCCTGCCGATTGTGAATGAAAACGACACCGTCGCCACGGCCGAGATTCGGTTCGGTGACAACGATCGACTGGCGGCTCTCGTGGCGTCACTGTTGCAGGCGGACGTGCTCATTTTGTTGAGCGATGTGGATGCTCTGTACACGAAACCCCCGCACCAGCCCGGTGCCGAACGTCTCGACTTCGTCGCGTTTGGTGACGAGCTGGCGGGTCTCGAGTTCGGTTCGGTCGGCGCAGCTGGAGTGGGAACGGGTGGCGCGGCCACGAAGGTGTCGGCAGCGCGTCACGCGGCCGATGCCGGTGTCAGCGTTCTCGTCACGAGCTCGACCATGGTTGACCAGGCGCTGTCGGGCGAGATGATCGGCACATGGTTTGAGGCCAAGGGCGTTGCGTCTGACTCGGCCGACGCTCGACTCGCGAGTGAGCGAAAGTAAACTTACGTTCATGACATCGCACACTGTTCGGCCCGAGCTCGTTGCACTCCTGGAGGAATCTCGCGGGGCGGCTCGCA
>RFQD01000126.1 GCA_009925875.1 Microbacteriaceae bacterium
GTTTATACGGCTCGTTGAACCCGAGTTCCGGGTGAATTTCGTCATTGAACTGATATCCCGGTCCGCCGATGCCCTGACCCAGAGGGTCACCACCTTGGATCATGAACCCATCAATGATGCGGTGGAAAATGGTTCCCGCGTAAAGCGAGTCATGACGTGCATCTCCGGTTGCGGGATCTATCCACTCTTTCTCCCCCGTAGCAAGTCCAATGAAATTTGCGACCGTCTTTGGCGCGTGATTCCCAAACAGGTTGACAGTAATGGGCCCGTGGTTGGTCGTGATGACTGCGATGGAGGTATGAATCGACATGTCGATGATTCTTTCACACCCTCGGTACGTCGCATGCCTTGCAATGACATGATGGAATGAGAACACAAGCGGAAGGACGGACATGGCCAAGAAACAGCTTTCTCACGACGCAATCCGACGGGAGGCGCAGGCAATCCTTCGCGAACAACAACGCATACTCGCTCAAGCGAGCTCCGCAGCACGTTCGGCAACTCACGAATTTAGTCGATACGCCCAGGATGACCTTTTCCCACGAGTCGCGTCGGGGAGTCGTCGCGGATTCTCTACGGCCCGCCACGCACTCGTCGACGAGGTCCTGCCGTCGGTTGGGGCAGCCGTCGGAGCGGCACTCAAGCTTCTCGACGGAAAAGCGCCGTCTAAATCACTCTCCGCGGCGCGTAAGGCTCTCGGAGTGGCATCGTCACCCGCTGCGAAGAGCGGAACGGGCGTGGGAACGGTCATCGCGGTTGGTCTCGGTGTCGCTGCTCTCATTGGCATTGGGTATGTGGCGTATCAAACGTTTCGCGCCGACGACGAGCTCTGGGTGAGCGAAGAGGACGACCTCTAACAATTGGGTGGATTCGACGGATTCGTCCGTAGGTTCACTTGAGGCTTCAAACTAAGACGACCCGCCGGGTGGCGGGTCGTCTTTTCGTGGAGCCTAGGAGAATCGAACTCCTAACCCCCTGCTTGCAAAGCAGGTGCTCTGCCAATTGAGCTAAGGCCCCGTGGGAAACGGGAGTGGGGCTACCAGGACTTGAACCTGGGACCTCTTCATTATCAGTGAAGCGCTCTAACCACCTGAGCTATAGCCCCGTTTGACCAGAGTTGAGCCTACCTGAGCGAACGGAAATTCATAAAATCCGATCGCCTTCTCACCCTAGTCCGGGACGTTCACAAAACCCATCTGGATTCCGCCGACGATCTTCGCGCAGGCGTTGTAGATGACGGCGATAACGCCTCCAAGGACCGTGATGACAACCATGTTCAGGACACCGATAACACCGGCGAAGCTGAGAACCTGAGCCATGGATGCAAAACTCTGGACGTCAAAGTTTTTTCCGCCCAGTACTTGACCCGCGACACTATTTGCCGTTTCAAAAACACCGGTTTGCACAAACACGAGATACAGCAAAAAAGTTGCGATGACAGTGACAATGGCCTGTGCGAGACCCAGTAAGAACGAGACTTTCAGCGCGGAGAAAAAGTCGATGTAAACCAGCTTGAGTCGGACATGGCGTTGACCAGACGCTGTCGAACTTGAACCCGAAGCACCTTTGTCGCGGCGACCAAATTTCGGCAGGGTAAGCTTGCGGCCTTCCGCCTTCGTCGGCGCTCCGCCGGAGGTGGACTGAGGGCTTCCAGTTGTCGTACTCATCTGCGACCTGTTCTGTGTGCGGGGGCGTTACGCCTCAAGGCTATTACGCTTCGCCATCGGGCGCTGAATCGGTGACAAGATCGGCCGTATCAGAAACCTCGGCGATGTGAGCCTCGGCGTCATCCGCGTCCGTTTCCGTTTCGGCATCGGTGTCAGCTTCGGTGTCAGCTTCGAGGGACGAATCCGAATGCAAGTGGCGTTCCTTATTCTGCGCCACGGCGAGAATGCGGTCATCCTCTGCGAATCGAGCAAAGACGACCCCCATAGTGTCACGGCCCTTGGCTGGGACTTCGGATACGTTTGACCGCACAACTTTGCCCGATTCCAAGACCACGAGAACTTCGTCGTCATCAGAAACGATGAGTGACCCCGCCAAGTCGCCTCGAACGTCACTGAGCTTGGCGACCTTGATCCCCAGACCGCCTCGGTTTTGCGTGCGGTACTGATCAACAGAAGTTCGCTTGGCGTAGCCACCCTCCGTGACGACAAATACGTACCCGTCATCGCTCACGACAGATGCGTCCAGGATGGAGTCATCTCCTCGAAAATTCATGCCGATGACACCGGACGTCGATCGTCCCATGGCTCGCAATGACTCTTCCGTGGTCGTGAATCGCAGACTCATTCCTTTTCGAGAGACGAGCAATACGTCTGAACCATCATCCAGCAAAAGGGCTTTCATCACCTCGTCATCTTCACGAAGCTTGATGGCGATGATTCCGCCCGTGCGGTTTGTGTCGTATTCCGTCAGGGCGGTCTTTTTAATCAGACCGGCCTTCGTCACCAGAGCCAGGTACTTCGCCACCTCGTAGTCACGTATGTCGATGATTTGTGCGATGGATTCGTCCGGTTGCAATTCGAGGAGGTTCGCCACATGCTGTCCCTTGGCATCGCGGCCAGCCTCAGGAATCTCATACGCTTTCGCCCGATACACGCGACCTTTGTTGGTGAAAAACAGTAGCCAGTGGTGTGTCGTCGTCACAAAGAAGTGCTCGACAACGTCATCGGCTCGAAGCGCCGCCCCTTTGACACCCTTACCACCGCGACGCTGGTTTCGATAGTTGTCACTTCTTGTGCGTTTGACATAACCGCCGCGGGTGACGGTGATCACTACTTCTTCTTGTGGAATGAGGTCTTCGACAGAGAGGTCGCCGTCATATCCCGGAACAATCGTCGTTCGCCGGTCATCACCGAAGCGATCAACAATTTCGCCGAGCTCCGTCGACACAATCGAGCGTTGCCGCACGGGACTGGCCAATATCGCATTCAGGTCAGTAATTTGCGCCTCGAGTTCAGCCGCTTCATCCACGATCTTCTGTCGCTCGAGTGCCGCCAAGCGACGAAGTTGAAGATCCAAGATTGCACGCGCCTGCAAGTCATCAATCTTGAGCAGTGTCATCAGTCCGTCACGGGCATCGTCGGCGGAAGCACTCTTGCGAATGAGCGCGATGACTTCATCCAGAGCGCTGAGGGCTGCGAGATACGCGCGCAGAATGTGCATGCGCTCTTCCGCCTTTTTGAGACGATACGTCGTGCGCCGCACAATCACCGTAATTTGATGGTCGACCCAGTAGCTGATGAATCCGTCTAATGGCAGGGTTCGCGGTACCCCATCCACAATTGCGAGCATGTTGGCGCCGAAGTTCTCCTGGAGAGAAGTCATTCGGTACAGGTTGTTGAGAACAACCTTGGCTACGGCATCCCGCTTCAGAACAATGACGAGACGTTGCCCAGTTCGCCCACTCGTTTCGTCGCGGATGTCGGCCACGCCTTGTATGCGTCCTTCTTTGACCAACTCCGCAATCTTAATCGCGAGATTGTCCGGATTAACTTGGTACGGCAACTCCGTCACAACCAGACAAGTTCGAGAATGAATCTCTTCGACCGCAACAACGGCTCGCATCGTGATAGACCCGCGGCCCGTGCGATAGGCGTCGTGAATACCGCGCGCGCCCAGAATTTGCGCTCCGGTCGGGAAATCCGGCCCCTTTATTCGCTCCATAAGTGCATCAAGAAGCTCGTCACGAGAAGCGTCTGGATTGTCAAGGAGCCACAATGCTCCGGATGCTACTTCCCTCAAATTATGCGGTGGGATATTTGTTGCCATCCCCACAGCAATGCCGACCGATCCATTGACCAACAAATTGGGGAACCGGCTCGGCAAAATTGCCGGCTCTTGCGTGCGTCCGTCATAGTTGTCTTGAAAGTCAACGGTGTCTTCGTCAATGTCTCGAACCATCTCGAGAGCGAGCGGGGCCATCTTTGTCTCGGTGTAACGTGGCGCTGCCGCACCGTCGTTGCCCGGAGATCCAAAGTTTCCCTGACCGAGTGCTAGCGGGTACCGCAAACTCCATGGTTGAACAAGCCGAACCAGCGCGTCATAAATGGCACCGTCGCCATGAGGATGAAATTGCCCCATGACGTCGCCGACCACACGTGCGCACTTCGAAAATGCTTTGTCGGGCCGGTATCCGCCGTCGTACATGGCATAAATGACGCGTCGGTGAACCGGCTTGAGGCCATCCCGAACGTCGGGCAACGCCCGACCCACGATGACGCTCATCGCATAGTCGAGATACGACCGTTGCATTTCTAGTTGCAGGTCGACCTGCTGGATTTTGTCGATTCCGAGGTCTGAACTGATCTCGCCGGCAGTTTCATCGTTAGATGTCAAGGAAGCGCACGTCCTTTGCCTTTTGTTGGATGAACTTGCGACGCGCATCCACGTCGTCACCCATCAAGGTGGAGAAGATGACATCGGCCGCCGCCGCATCATCGAGGGTCACTTGTAGGAGTGTTCGGGTGTCGGGATTCATCGTGGTTTCCCACAATTCTCGATAATCCATTTCGCCGAGACCCTTATACCGTTGGATGCCGTTGTCTTTCGGAATCTTCCAGCCCTGCTCGACACCCGCGGTCAGGTACGCGTCGCGCTCCGCGTCACTATAGACGTATTGGTGGTCGGCGTTGCTCCACTTCAACCGGTAGAGGGGAGGCTGGGCGAGGTAGACGTA
>RFQD01000127.1 GCA_009925875.1 Microbacteriaceae bacterium
GGCCTTGCAGACGAAGAGGGCTACGAGGATTACCCGGTGGCACCGCATGAGCGCCAGGCAACAGGAGTTTCTCCGCGCGGGGCCCAGGTAACTCCCATGCGTCCGTCTCGTGCCCCGAAAGGGAGCCCGGTCATGAATGAACTCAATGAAATCGTGACGGTCCGACCCAAGGTCTATGCCGATGCACGAGTGATCGCCGAAAATTTCCGAGACGGAATCCCGGTCATCATGGACCTGTCCTCGATGAATGACCATGACGCCAAGCGGCTCATCGATTTTGCGAGCGGCCTCAGTCAGGGTCTGCGAGGTTCCATCGAGCGCGTGACGAGCAAAGTTTTCTTGCTATCGCCCGAGAGTGTGACCGTCTCCGGCGACGAGCCGGCAAACACGGGTGAAGTCGACAGCACGTTCTTTAGCTAGTCTCGCTTGCCCATACTGTTGTCATCGTGACTATCGTTTCGTGGCTTGCCACGGCCATTTACTATGTCCTCCTTATTTTCACGTTCTTCATGTGGGGCAGGCTCATCGTCGACTTTGTTCTTGTCTTGAGGCGGGACTGGCGACCACGTGGGGTGCTCCTCGTGGTTCTGAACCTCGTTTTTAGCGTTACCGATCCGCCGCTCAAACTGGTGCGCCGCGTCATCAAACCCGTCCGATTTGGGGCGGTTGCCCTGGATTTCGCGTGGACGGTGGTGCTCCTCGGCGCGATTGTCGGAATGTATGTCGCCCTCGCTTTCATCTAACCTTTGCTAGCCTTAGGACAGATTTTGTTTGTTGAGTGAGTCTCGGCGAACCTGAACAGGCAAGTAAAGGACGTAGTGGGTATGGCGTTGACACCGGAAGATGTCGTCAACAAACGATTTCAACAGACAAAGTTTCGTGAAGGTTACGACCAAGACGAGGTCGACGACTTTCTTGACGAAATCGTGGTGGAACTTCGACGACTGTCGCAGGAGAACGAAGAACTTCGCCAACGTGCCATAGCGGCAGAGGCGCGCGCGGGCAGCAAGCCGGTGGCGGCTCCCGCCAAATCGTTTCCCGTGGCCGACTTTCCCGAACTCGCCGGAGTCGACTCCACGAGTTCCAACAATCTGCTCCAACTCGCCCGTCGGCTTCACGAAGAACACGTTCGTGAAGGAATTGAAAAGCGAGATGCACTTGTGGCGGAAGGTCAGGCCACGGCGGCTCGAATTATCGCGGAGGCAGAATCGTCGGCGCGCTCTAAGGTCAACAAGTTTGACCAGGAGCGGGCGATGCTCGAAAACAGCATCAACGAGTTGCGCACATTTGAGCGCGAATATCGCTCGCGTCTGCGTGGCTACATTGAGGGGCAACTCAAAGACCTTGACGGCATGACGGCAGAGTCGGTATCGAGTCGGTGAGTACACCGAAGCGGCGAGCATCCGCATGGATGATACTGCTCATCGTTGGCTTAGCTGCTCTGGTCTTGGCGGTGGACCAAATCGCGAAGGCAGCAGTCGTCGCCGGACTGGTCGAAGACGAGCGAGTTGCCGTCATTCCGGGTGTGCTCGAACTCGTTTTTGTCCGAAACCCTGGTGCGGCGTTTTCGTTCGCCGGAGGCATGACCTGGATTTTCTCCATTCTTGCGTGCGTCGTCGTTGCGACCATCGCCGTGCTCGCCCGCAGAATTCATTCCGTTCGTTGGGCCGTCATGCTCGGACTGCTTCTCGGTGGGACGCTCGGAAACCTAACCGACCGTCTCCTGCGAGAGCCTGGATTTGGCAGCGGACACGTCATCGACTTCATTTCGACGCCGTGGATGATGCCGGCAATTTATAACGTGGCCGACATGTGCATCGTGTCCGCAATGATTTTGTTCGCGTGGTTTAGTTTGCTCGGTCTCAAACTCGACGGGACGCGCGAGAAGGCTAACCGCACAGCGCCACGAGGTTAGCTTCCGTGGAGTCGAGATCGCTTCCGATACCTGACGGACTCGACGGGGAACGAGTCGATGTGGGCATCGCACGAATGCTCGGCATTCCTCGCACAACAGCCGCGCAGGCGTGTGATGAGGGCGGCGTCACTCTCGATGGTCACCCGGCGAAAAAATCGGAGAAACTGCGCGCGGGCTCCTGGCTGGATGTCGAGTGGAATTCGCCACGGGTCGCTGAAATAACTCCCCTTCACGTCGACGGCATGACAGTTCTCTTTGAGGATGACGACATCATCGTGATCGACAAACCCGTGGGCGTCGCGGCCCATCCGGCGGTGAGTTGGGAGGGGCCGACCGTCCTGGGCGGATTGGCGGCGGCCGGCTATCGAATATCCACATCCGGAGCACCCGAACGAGCGGGAATCGTTCATCGCCTGGACGTTGGTACGAGTGGTGTCATGGTCGTTGCCAAATCGGAGATTGCATACGAACGACTCAAGCGAGCGTTTCACGATCGCACGGTCGAAAAGACTTATCACGCCGTCGTGCAGGGCCAACTCGATCCGCTTTCCGGAACAATCGATGCTCCCATCGGTCGCCACCCCTCATCGAGTTGGAAATTCGCGATAACGAGCGGGGGGAAACATGCCGTGACGCACTACGACACGCTCGAGGCGTTCCCCGGGGCCTCACTGGTCGAAATACGACTCGAAACGGGTCGCACCCATCAAATTAGAGTGCACATGGCGGCTCAGCGGCACCCGTGCGTGGGCGACGCACTTTACGGAGCCGACCCCGGATTAGCGCACCGACTCGGCTTGAGTCGTCAGTGGCTGCACGCGACGCGGCTCGCATTTGTGCATCCCACAACCGGCAATCGCGTCGAATTTCGTTCCGAGTATCCGGCGGACTTACAACACGCGCTAGCCGTTCTGAAGGGGAACGCGACACGCCCGTAGACTAGCAACCCATCTCGAAAAACTCGGAGCGCAGACGTGTCCACTCAAGGCGAATCCTTCGTTCACCTTCACGTTCACACTGAGTTTTCCATGCTGGATGGCGCGGCGAGAATCGGCCCCCTCCTCGATGCCGCAGTTGCGCAAGGCATGCCGGCCATTGCCATCACGGATCATGGCAACATGTTTGGTGCTTACGACTTTTGGTCCGCAGCGACGAGTCGTGGCATCCGCCCCATCATTGGAACCGAGGCTTATTTCACGGCGGGCACACATCGTTCGGACAAAACGCGTGTTCGATGGGGCGACGGGGGAGAAGACGACGTTTCCGGCGGCGGCGCCTACACGCACATGACCTTGTTGGCCGCATCGACCGAGGGAATGCACAACCTCTTCCGCATGTCGTCACTCGCGTCACTCGAAGGGCAGTACTACAAACCGCGCATGGATCGGGATTTGCTGTCACGGTTTGCTCGGGGTCTCATCGGCACTACGGGCTGTCCCAGTGGAGAGATCCAGACGCGGCTGAAACTCGGACAATACGAGCTCGCTCGTGAAGCCGCGGCCGAATTCCGCGACATGTTCGATCCCGGCAACTTCTTCGTCGAATTGATGGATCACGGGCTAGAGATTGAGCGTCGAGTCAAGGCGGACCTTCTCCGACTCGCGAAAGACCTTAGCCTGCCGCTCGTGGCGACGAATGACCTGCATTACACACACGCTCACGACGCGGCCGCCCACGACGTACTCCTCTGTGTACAGTCGGCCTCGACAATCAACGACCCGAAGCGCTTCGCTTTTGATTCGCAAGAGTATTACCTCAAGTCAGCTGCGGAAATGCGTCACGTTTTTCGGGATTTTCCCGACGCGTGCGATAACACACTGGCGATTGCGGAACGATGCGAAAGTAGTTTCGAGAAACGTGACCTCATGCCACGCTTTCCCGTCCCGGACGGTGAAACGGAGGCGACGTGGTTCACCAAGGAAGTTGAACGCGGGCTCGAGCGACGTTTCCCGGCCGGTGTTTCCGACGCGCATCGGGCACAGGCAAAATACGAGATTGATGTCATTATTCAGATGGGATTTCCCGGCTACTTTCTCGTGGTGGCGGACTTCATCCGATGGGCTCGCGAGCAGGGAATCCGTGTGGGCCCGGGTCGTGGCTCGGCAGCGGGGTCTCTCGCGTCGTATGCGATGGGGATTACCGAGCTCGATCCACTGGCGCACGGATTGATCTTCGAACGGTTCTTGAATCCGGATCGCGTCAGCATGCCCGATGTGGATGTTGACTTCGACGATCGCCGTCGCGGTGAAGTCATTCGCTATGTGACGGAAAAATACGGGGATGACCGCGTCGCGCAAATCGTCACCTTCGGAACGATTAAGGCCAAGCAAGCGTTGAAGGATGCCTCCCGAGTTCTGGGAATGCCTTTTTCGGTGGGAGAGCGGCTGACGAAAGCCATGCCTCCTGCGGTGATGGGAAAGGATATTTCGCTTGGCGATGTGTTCAACAAGGAAGCCGAACGCTACAAGGAGGCCAGCGAGCTGCGTGCGCTCATCGAAACGGACGGGGAATGCAAGACCGCCTTTGAAACCGCGCTCGGCATCGAAAACCTCAAACGCCAATGGGGTGTTCATGCGGCGGGTGTGATCATGTCTGCGGAGCCGCTTATCGATGTCTTGCCCATCATGGCTCGCGAGGATGATGGGGCGGTTATCACGCAATTCGACCAGCCGCCCTGTGA
>RFQD01000128.1 GCA_009925875.1 Microbacteriaceae bacterium
CGTTCCCGAAGCCACGCAATCGTGTTCTCGGCCCGAGCCAGGTCGTAATCCGTCACAATCATGAGTTCAAAAAACGAGCGGCGGGCTGCAATCTTGGCGATCGCGTCACCCACTCCACCAGAACCCACGAGAAGAATGCGCATGACGTCACGTTACCGCTCTAGGGTGGAACGCGTGAAGACTGCACAGCGCATTTCGCCCCTCATCGGGCCTGCGCTGGTTGCAGGAGTCGCCTATCTCGACCCGGGGAATGTTGCCAGCAACATGACGGCCGGGGCAAAGTACGGATTCTTGCTTGTCTGGGTCGTCATCGCGGCCAATGCCATTGCGTGGCTCGTGCAGTACCTCTCGGCAAAACTGGGTCTCGCCACTGGCCGCAGTCTGACGGAACACATTGGTTCGAGCATCCGCTCACGAAGCGCACGCATCTCATTCTGGCTGCAGGCAGAAATCGCTGCCATGGCCACCGATATCGCCGAGATTATTGGTGGCGCCATCGCGCTCAACCTTCTGTTTGGACTTCCGCTTTTCCTTGGCGGCGCGATTACGGGTGGCGTCTCGCTGGCCATTCTTTCGCTGCACAACCGCGTGAGCATTCGTGCCTTTGAGCGAGCAATCATCGCCCTACTGGTCGTCATCGCGGTCGGGTTCGTCGTCGCGCTGGCCGTCAACTCGCCCGATTGGGGGCACGTCGCCATGGGCGTTATTCCGCGCTTCGAGGGAAATGGCTCCGTGTTGCTAGCGGCGTCGATCGTGGGTGCGACCGTCATGCCGCACGCGATCTATGCGCATTCGGCGCTCGTGCGCGATCGATTCACTGGCATGCCGGCAACAGCCCGACCCTCGGCTTTGCGCGCGACGCGGATCGACGTGACCCTCGCTCTTGCGACGGCCGGAATCATCAACCTCGTGATGTTGCTCGTCGGCGCGGCCAACCTTGCTCCGCTCGTGGCAAACGGATTAACGCCCGATTTGGCCGACATCTACGCGGCCTTGACGGCCTCGCTCGGAACTGTCATTGCCACACTGTTCGCCCTGTCACTTTTGGCATCGGGGCTCGCTTCATCGTCGGTTGCGAGTTATGCCGGATCAGACATCATGCACGGGCTTATTCGCACGTCGATTCCGCTGTGGGTTCGTCGAAGCGTGACGCTCGTGCCCGCTCTCGCTTTGCTGGCGCTCGGCGCCAATCCGGTATGGATGCTCGTTCTCTCGCAGGTCGTGTTGTCGTTCGCGATTCCGCTCGCGCTCGTGCCACTCATCCGCTTCACAAGTAGTGGCGCAACGATGGGCACGCTGGTCAACTCGCGACTCACGACCATCGCCGCGGTCACCGCCGCCGCGCTGCTGATTTCGCTCAACGCCTGGCTCATCGTGTTGCTCGTGACGGGCGGCTAGTCGGCCCAGCGCCTAACGCGAAACGCCGCCTTCCCGGCAACAAAACGGCGCCATCCCAATAACAGGATGACGCCGTTTCGCGAGTGAGTCGAAAAGACTACTTGAGAACGACCGTTGCGCCGGCAGCCTCGAGGACTTCCTTTGCCTTGTCGGCCGCGTCCTTCTTGGCGCCCTCGAGAACGGTCGCGGGTGCGCCGTCAACGAGTGCCTTTGCTTCGCCGAGCCCGAGGTTGGTCAGCGTGCGAACCTCCTTGATGACGGCGATCTTGTTCGCGCCAGCGTTCTCGAGAACGACGTCAAACGCGTCCTTCTCTTCAACTGCCTCGGCGCCAGCGCCGCCGCCAGCCGGAGCGGCAGCAGCAACAGCGACGGGGGCTGCAGCGGTAACTTCGAAGGTCTCCTCGAAAGCCTTGACGAACTCGCTGAGTTCGATGAGCGAGAGCTCCTTGAAAGCTTCGATGAGCTGCTCGGTGGTGAGCTTAGCCATGATTTTCTCCTTGTTGGATGGGGTGAATTTTGAGCTAGCGGGTGCTAGCCGTTTTGCTTTGCACGCAGCGCGTCGACCGTACGAACGGCCTTTGAGAGCGGTGCGTTGAACAGGTAGGCAGCACCGAACAGCGAGGCCTTGGCGGCGCCGGCGAACTTCGCCAACAGCACTTCCCGGGACTCGAGGTCGGCCAGCTTATTGACCTCAGCGGCATCGATGACGCGGCCATCGAAATAGCCGCCCTTCAACACGAGCAGAGGGTTGGCCTTGGCAAAGGCACGCAGCGACTTGGCCACATTGATCGCATCGCCGTGCACGAATGCAATGGCGGACGGACCTGCGAGCTGGTCGTCGAGACCATCAATTCCTGCCTTCGCGGCAGCAATCTTGGTCAGCGTGTTCTTCACCACGGCGTACGTCGCATCTGCACGGATACCCTTGCGCAACTCTTTGAGCTGAGCAACCGTGAGACCGCGGTACTCGGTAAGCAGAACGGCGTTCGAACTCTGGAACAATCCAGTGAGTTCGGCGACCGAGGCTTCCTTGTTCGCCATGGCTCTCCTAATGGTTGTTACGTGACCGCGAGCGGATGCTCGTGGCCCGACCGAAGACCGTGGGAGAAAGACCTCAAACAAAAAAGCTCTGACGCAGACGTCAGAGCGAGGCTGGCAAAACTGCTCAGCGTTGTTCTTCACCTGCGCGGGTGCCTCATGAAAGAGAGCCTTAGCCGTGTGAACACGCCACACGAGACCAGCGGTCTTTGGTACGCCTCCACGTTACGGGATTCGGGGAGTCTGCACCAAATCGATAGAATGGGGGTTCCCTCCCTTGTTCGTCCATGGCACACGCATGCCCCTCGCGGTGCCCATGTGAGATTGGTCGTCTACGCGTGAATGCAGTTGTGACTTTGACCCCGGCTCCCGTGCTCGATCGCACGTATTTAGCCGAAACTTTGACGGCCGGTAAGGTCAATCGGGCCTACGAGGTTCACGAATACATGAGCGGCAAGGGTCTCAACGTGGCTCGAACCCTCCACTTGGCCAAACGTCCAGTTGCGGGCATCCTGCCTATTGGGGTTCAAGACCAGTACCTCCTGTTCTCCACCCCGTTTCCGCAGATTCTGCGCATTATGCCGGTGGCAGGTCGGGTACGAGTGAACACCACGGTGGTGGAACGTGGCGGCCGCACGACCAACATCAATCAAAATCCCTACCCGTTCAGCACTGAAGACTGGCGGAATGTGGTCGAGCTGACGCTCGAACAGGTCAATGACATGAGTGCCGACTGGCTTGTGGTTTCGGGCATGCATCCGAAGATGAGCGAGGACGGTCACCCCATCGACCTGACGGAACTCTTCGATCGGGCGCGCGCGATGGGGGCTCGTGTAGGGCTCGATACCTCCGGCCCCGAACTCATGCATTGGTCGCGCAGCGGTCACGTCAATCTCATAAAACCGAATGCTGACGAACTTGCCTCACTTGTCGGCCGACCGCTCGCAACGCTGGGCGAGGCGATTGACGCGGGGCGGGAATTGATTGATGCGGGAATCGAGATTGCGCTTGTCAGCCTCGGAGGCGATGGCGCTCTGGGCATCACGGCCGACGACGTTGTGTGGGGTCGAGCGACGGCTCCGGCAGTAATCAACACCACGGGTGCCGGTGACGCGTTCATGGCCGGTTTCTTGAACTCCGTGATTCACGACGACGATGCCCGCGACCACCATGAGCTGGCACGGCTTGACTTGCGCGCCGGCATCTCGAACGCCTGCTCATGGGGCGCCTTGGCCGTGTCGCTCCCGACAACATTGATTTCGTCGTTTAGCGATGCTCCGACGACGGACATTCTCGACGTCGATCGGAGTTATGAGCTCACTGAACCAGCCAGCCCGCGCTTCTAACGGTCCGCACCCCGCCGAGGTAGCGTGATGGAAAACACGGTATGGCCGGGCCGCGAGACAACGTCGACCTCCCCGTGATGAGCCACGACGACGGCGTGAACGATGGCGAGACCCAATCCCGTGCTGCCAGTCGCACGCGTTCGGGATGAGTCACCCCGACTAAATCGCTCGAAAAGAGTGGCGATCTGATCCGGTGCGATGCCGGGTCCGTTATCGGTGACACTCACCACAACGCCGGATTCTGTCTCCACCAATTCCACCGTCACGACCGTTTTTGCGGGAGTGTGTACCCGCGCATTTGCGAGCAGGTTCACGATGACCTGATGAAGACGCGCCGAATCTCCGACCACGGTCACCGGTTTATCGGGAATCTCGACACGCCAGACGTGCTCGGGGCCCGCTGCGTGGGCATCCGACACCGCGTCAACAATGGTTCGCGTGAGGTCAACCGGACGCGCCTCGAGTTCTCGACCTTCATCGAGTCGCGCAAGCAACAGCAGATCCTCGACAAGATCCGTCATGCGTGCTGCCTCGGATTCGATACGTGCAAGCGAGTGAGCCGTGTCTTTGGGAAGCTTCACTCCGCTCCGGCGCGTCAACTCTGCGTAGCCGCGAATCGAGGCAAGTGGGGTGCGTAGTTCATGACTGGCATCAGAGACAAACTGTCGAACTTTATCTTCGCTTGCTTGACGTGCCGCGAGCGCCTTGCCGACGTGACCGAGCATGGTGCGAACCGCGTTCCCTACTCGCCCCACCTCCGTCCGGTCATCGCCTTCGGGCAATTCGATGCCGTCGAGACCCCGGGCGTCGCG
>RFQD01000129.1 GCA_009925875.1 Microbacteriaceae bacterium
GACTTGGCCGCGAGGGCGATGAGCACCCACGTCCATCCGCCGGTCGCTTCGTGCAGGATGCCCACACCCAACGGTCCGAGAATCGCAAGGCCGTAGCCGAGCACCTGTGAGAAGCCACTCAGGCTGAGCGACACTTCGGGTGAGCGCGTGCGCAGGTTGATCAGCGCCATCGACAGCGGAAAGAGCATCGGCGAGACACCGAGGCAAGCCGCCCAGAGAATCGTGCCGACCGTGGGCGAGAGCAAGAGTCCGCCATAACCAATGAGCGCGAGGGCAATCGAAACGTAGACAAACACGGCGGTCTTCTTGAAACGCGCGACCATCCACGGCACGGTCAGCGACGAGATGAGCCCGCCAAGCGCAAACACGCCTGTCAGTGCACCACTTGACGCGAGGTCAACGCCGGCGATGTCGACCATGATTGTCGGCAGCCAGGCAAACATGGCGTAGGCGTCGACGGTGACGATGGCGAGCATCACGGCAATCGCCATGCCGGTCGGCGACTTCCAGACCGGAAAACGTGTGACGCGGGCGCGAGGCGTGCCGGTTGCTGTCGCCGCTGCCGTGCGGGCAGCGGGCGACCTCACCTCGATGAGCCACGGGACGAGCGCGGTCAACGCAATGACCGCCCACATCATGAGGTTCGACCTCCAGCCAAATGCTTCACTGACCGGCACCGAGGTGAACGCAGGAATCGCCTGAAAGATCATCAGCGTCGACATGTAGATGGTCGTCATCAGGCCAATGCGGTCGGGAAAATACTTCTTCACAATCGGCGACATCACGACGTTTGCAAGCCCGGTGCCAAATGCCGCAATCAGCGTGCCCGTGCTGAGCACTTGCCAGTTGGGCGAGAGGATGCGCACCGCCTGCCCCGCGACCATGAGCCCGAGTGCCACGAGCATGGTGGGCTCGAGCCCAAGTCGGCCCGAGATCCGCGGCGCAACGAGAGCCACGATCGCGAACGCGAGTGGCAATGTCGTGCCCAACACCGAGACCGCCAGCGGCGGCACGGAAAAACTCTGGTTGATTAGCGGGATGATCGGGCTCGTCATCGCGTTGAGCGTGCGCAGGTTGACCGCCACGAGCAAGATGCCGATCAACGCGATCGCACGCCCGTGCCACAGCGGTCGTGCCGTTGGAATGTCGCTCGTCGATGGGACGGTCATGAGGTGCCTTTCGGTGGGGCGAGGCGACGCTGGTTCAACTCGTCGTCGATGGTGCGGTTGCGACCGAGAACGATGCCGCCCACGAAGGCGGGAATCGTCACGATGATCAAGAAGATGAGCACGCCGTGCCAGTTGCCTTGCCACTGGTGCAGCAGTCCCACAATGATGGGGCCACACCCGGCGAACAGGTAGGCGCCGACCTGGGCGAATCCGCTGACCGTCATCGACGTGGCGGTCGTGCGACTGCGCAGGTTGATGAGCACGAGCGCGAGTGGAAAGAGGAGCCCGCCAAACCCGAGAATGGTGCCCCACACCCACGTGCCATTGGTGGGCGACAGCAAGAATCCGAGCCAGCCGATGATGAAGAACGCGGTGCCGAGATGCACGAGACGGTCAGCGCGTTTCATGCGCGTCGCGAGAATCGGGATGATGAGCGCCGGCGGCAGGCCCGTGGCGCCGTAGAGCGCGAGCATCAGGGCGCTGCCCGACATGTCGAGACCAGAGACATCCGGCATCATGATGGCCAGCCACGCGTACGCGACGTACCCGTTGATCGATGACACCGCGAGCACGAGTGTGATCGCCCACGCGGTGGAGGAGCGCCACACGGGCACGTGCGACTGAGTCGGGTCGGCAATGAGGTCGGCCGTGTTGACGCCACCCGGGTGTCTCCGAGCGTTGCGCAATTCAATGGTCCACGGAATCACGGCCGCCAATGACGTGAACACCCACACGGCAATGCTCATGCGCCAGCCCACCGATTCGCTCAGTGGTACCCCGATGAGGGCGGGCACGGTCGCGCTCACGCTCATGAGCGTCATGTACAGCGCGGTCATCAGGCCGATGCGGTCAGGGAAGTATTTCTTGACGGCCGGGGGCAACAGGACGTTGCCCATCCCGGTGCCAAACAACGAGAGAATTGCGCCCGCTATAAGAAAGGAGTAGTTCGGTGCGATTGTGCGCAGAATGTGGCCGGCAACAATGAGTCCGATGGCGAGCAAGAGCGACTGCTCGAGACCGATGCGTCGACCGATGCGTGGCGCAAAAAATGCGGCGGTGGCGAACGCAAACGGGGCAATCGCGCCGATGATGCCGACCACCACGGTGGGCACATCAAAGCTCTCGCGAATGAACGGGTAGATAGACGACAGGATGTTCGTGGACGAGCGCAGGTTGATCGCAACCACCAGAATGCCGAGTAGCGCGAGCGTTCGACCCTGCCACAGGGGGAGTCGTTGCGCGTTCACTCGTCCCATTGTGCCGGAGTCTGTTCAGTCGCACCGCACACGGCAGTTTTGTCGAGACTCTATTGGCTTCGAGAAGAAGACGTAACTCCGACAATAATTTGTTTCGCCACTTGCGCAAATAGGCGTCATGATGTCAATATGTCATAACAAACTTTGTAGGTGCCGTGACCACGGCGCTCGCACCATGACGAGACGGAATGCCCGAGAATGAGTCCCTCGATGCCTCAGCCTTTTGACGTGATTACCATCGGTCGCGTCGGCATTGACATCTACCCACTTCAAGACGGGGTCGGTCTCGAAAAAGTGGAAACGTTTGGCAAGTACCTCGGGGGGAGTGCAACAAATGTCGCTGTCGCAGCGGCCCGACACGGATTGTCGTCAGCTGTCATCACCCGCACGGGCAACGACCCTTTCGGAAAATACGTCCACGAAGAACTTCTTCGCTTGGGCGTCAGTGACACGTTTGTGTCGGGGGTGGAGGGGCTCAAGACCCCGGTCGTGTTCTGTGAGATCTTTCCGCCTGACAATTTTCCCCTGTATTTCTACCGTGATCCGATAGCCCCTGACTTGGTCATCAAACCTAACGAACTTGATCTCGGTGCGATTCAGAATGCCCGCATCTATTGGTCAACGGTCACGGGGCTCTCGCAAGAACCGAGTCGCACGAGTCACCACGTGGCCTGGGAAGCACGCGACCGCAAGCCTCTGACTGTTCTTGACCTCGATTACAGGCCGATGTTCTGGGCTGATGAGCAACAGGCCAAGGTTCAGGTTGCGCGCGCACTCGAAAAAGTCACGGTGGCTGTGGGAAACAAAGAAGAGTGCTTCGTTGCCGTCGGTGAGACTGAACCGATGCGTGCGGCCGACGCACTCTTGGAGCGTGGTCTCGAGCTGGTCATTGTCAAGCAAGGCCCCAAGGGCGTCCTCGCCAAAACGCGCGATGAAGTCGTTGAGGTGCCGCCCTACTTTGTTGATGTCATAAATGGACTGGGTGCTGGCGACAGTTTTGGCGGCGCGCTCTGCTATGGGTTGCTTCAAGAGTGGCCCCTCGAGCGAATCGTTACGTTTGCCAATGTCGCGGGTGCCCTCGTCGCGAGCCGGCGCGAATGTTCGACCGCCATGCCTACGACTCTCGAAGTCGAAGAGATTCTGAAAGGACTCTAACCGATCATGAATTCGCTCGACTTTGACGCATTGCGTGAAACACGTGCCGCGAATCCGGCTGCAGTAACCGAAGCCTTTCTTCGCCGTCGACGCCGTAACGTCATCGAAGGCGACGGACGCCTCTTCATAGTTGCCGCTGACCACCCCGCACGAGGAGCACTTGCGGTCAATGGTCACGAAACAGCGATGTCGAATCGCTATCAACTTCTCGAGCGTCTCGCCTTGGCGCTTTCGCGACCCGGTGTAGACGGAGTTCTCGGCACTCCTGACATCATTGATGACCTCGCATTGTTAGGTCTGCTCGAGGACAAGATTGTCGTTGCTTCGATGAACCGTGGCGGGATTCGCGGAGCGTCGTTTGAAATGGATGATCGGTTCACTGCATACGACATTGCGTCAATGGTGCGCGACGGAATCGATTTTGCAAAGAGTTTGATCCGCATCAACTTGGCCGACGACAACACCGCGGCAACACTCGAAGCAACGGCTCATGCGGTTTCAGAAGCCGCCTCGGCGGGCCTCCCCATCATGCTCGAACCTTTCATCAGTGAGTGGGTTGACGGCAAGATTCGAAACAACTTGTCGACCGATGCGACGATTTTGTCGGTTGCCATAGCTGCTGGACTCGGTAACTCGAGTGCTCACTCATGGTTAAAACTTCCCGTCGTTCCCGAAATGGAACGAGTCATGGAGGCGACCACCTTGCCCACTCTTTTGCTGGGAGGGGATCCTGCTGGTGACCCGGACGAAACGTTCTCCGCTTGGCAGGATGCGTTGACGCTACCCGGTGTGCGTGGCCTTGTGGTGGGTAGGAGCATGTTGTACCCGCATGACGGAAATGTAGAACTTGCCATCGACACTGCCGTGGCGATGGTTCACCCGAAGTAGTCAACACGAGTTATTACCTGAAAGTAGATGAACATGTCGAACCTCCCCGTTGTGTCGCACTGGATTGACAACGCTGAGCATGTCTCGAAGTCGGGTCGCACTGCCCCGGTTTTTGATCCTGCTCT
>RFQD01000130.1 GCA_009925875.1 Microbacteriaceae bacterium
CGCGAACGCGTCGCTCGTCGTCGACAATGTGAGCACGCGGACCGTCGACTGAGTAGATGACCACGGGTGGGGCAAGCTCACTCAGGCGACGTAAGAGTTGTGCGATTTTATCTGGACGGTTGTACCCGAGGACCAGAACGGGGGTATCGCGCAAGAGTCGGACGTCCTTCAGTAGGCTTTCGTTGTTCGTACACAACGACGGTATCCCAATATTGAGTGCGCTGGAGGAATAGCGAGTGAAAGCCGTGATTGTCGGCCTCGGTTATGTTGGGCTACCCCTGGCTCAGGCGGCCGTCAGATCTGGAATCTCTATTGTTGGCCTCGACCGAAGCGAATCCGTGGTCGACGGGCTGAACAGCGGGGTCAGTCATATCGGCGACCTTTCCGACGATGAAGTGAAAGAAATGGTGTCGCTGGGGTTTCACGCAACTCGGGACTCCACGGTCATTGGCGACGCGGATGTCGTGGTGATATGTGTTCCTACACCGCTGAATGGTGCGGGTGAACCCGACCTCAATGCGGTCATGGCGGCTTCGCGCGACATTGCCACGCACCTGCACCCCGACCTGACCATCGTTCTCGAGTCGACCACCTACCCAGGCACCACAGAAGAAGTTTTGCAGCCCATTTTTGAGGCGAGTGGACTAGCGGCAGGACGCGATTTTTTCCTCGCCTTCTCGCCCGAGCGCATCGATCCCGGCAACAAGAAGTTCGGAATCAGCAATACACCGAAAATTGTTGGTGGTGTCAATGACGTGTCGACACGTAAAGCAGCAGATTTTTATGAGCACTTTGTCGAGTCGGTTGTGCTTGCGAAAGGCACCCGTGAGGCGGAGACCGCGAAGCTGCTCGAGAATACCTATCGTCACATCAACATCGCACTGGTCAATGAGCTCGCACAACTCTGTTTTGCAATGGGCATTGACATTTGGGATGTCGTGGCTCTGGCGAAGACGAAGCCGTTCGGATTCCAATCCTTCTCACCCAGCGCCGGTGTGGGCGGACACTGCATTCCGATCGACCCCAATTATCTGGCGTTCAAAGTGCGTGCCGAACTCGACAAGCCGTTCCAATTCATCGAGTTGGCGGAAGACATCAACCGGGGAATGCCGTCTTACGTCGCCAAACGCGCGCTGAAGCTACTTGATCGAATTGGTGCGGGTCAGTCTGGCACGCGTCGAGTCACTCTTCTCGGCGTGACCTACAAGCCCAACATTTCCGATCGACGCGAATCACCCGCCGATCCCCTCGCCCGCGCGCTTCGCGCGGAGGGTGCCGACGTTGCCTTTTATGACCCGTTTGTCGACGAGTGGTCGGTTGAGGGAACGTCGGTACCACGTTACGAGTCATTGTTCGAGGCGATCTCGCAATCAGACCTGCTCGTTGTTGTTCAGGCTCACACCGAGTTCCTCGAAAACCGCGATTCCATTGAGGGTGCAACTCGGCCGGTACTCGATGCCACGGGAAACTTTCTCGGTGACAACGTGGAACGCTTGTAGGTTCCACACATCGTCTCGGGTCGAACCAATGGGTAGCCTTAGGGTATGACTTTCGCGGCCGTGCCATTTAACGATCTCCAGCGCGGCACTGAATCGATTCGGGCAGAACTCGATGCGGTCATTGCGCGAGTCGTGTCGAGCGGGTGGTTTGTTTTGGGTCCGGAGCACGACGCATTCGAGTCGGAACTCGCGGCCTACGTCGGCACCGCTCACGCGATCAACGTTGGAAATGGTACGGATGCGCTCGAGCTTGGTCTCGCCGCCCTGGGGGTGATCCCCGGCAGTCTGGTTCTCACTGTCGCAAACGCGGGCGCATACACATCCACCGCGACGCGTTTGCTCGGCGCCGAACCGGTTTACGTCGACATCGACCCCGAAACGCACCTCATGTCGGGCGCGACGCTCGAACGCGCCATCGCGGGCTGCGGTGATGTGCCGGCAGCCATCGTCGTGACTCACCTGTATGGCGCACTCGCGCCGATGGACGAGATTCTTATCGTTGCCGCCAAGCACAACATCCCGGTTCTCGAAGACTGTGCGCAATCTCTTGGCGCCCGCGCGAACGGCACGATGGGTGGGGCTTTTGGCCACATTTCGACCACGAGTTTTTACCCCACCAAGAACCTCGGCGCCCTCGGTGATGGAGGCGCGGTCATGACGAACAGCGCTGAGCTCGCCGAACGTGTGCGTCGGATGCGTCAGTATGGGTGGGCATCCAAGTACTCAATCGAATCGGCGCACGGTCGCAACTCACGTCTCGACGAGCTGCAGGCAGCAATCTTGCGCGTGAAACTGCCCCGACTTGATGCGGCCAACCAGCGCCGGCGTGACATTCACGCGGTGTACGAATCGGCAGTCGCGACAAGTTCGCACACCAACGAATTACGACTCGTCAACACGGCCACCGAGCGATTCATCGCGCACCTGGCTGTGCTCGAAACGGTGGATCGGACCGGCGCGCGGGCGGCACTCGACGCCACCGGCATCAAAACAGATGTGCACTATCCTGTGCCGGATCATCAGCAGAAGTGGCCCGACTTTTCGCCGCGCCACATGCCTCTCGATGTAAGCGAGCGCGCTGCCGGTCGCATCTTCTCCGTGCCGATGTTCCCGGAATTGACCGACGGCGAAGTTGCGCGAGTCGCCGAAGCCTTGAGTGCGCTCTAATGCCATCTGACGCGAACATCGCCCGCTTGATTGACCTGCAAGAGCATGTCGATCAACGCGGACGCTTGGTCGTGACCGAAGTGGGCAAGACACTGCCGTTTGAGGCGGCGCGCATGTTCGTGATCTCGGGTGTGCCCGAGGGCGAGCCGCGCGGTATCCACGCCCACAAGCAGTGCCATCAGTTCCTCGTGTGTGTGAGTGGCAGCGTCAAAGCGATGGTCGATGATGGGGAGGTTCGCGAGGTAGTGACCCTCGATCGTCCCAGTCTGGGGCTACACATGCCGCCTCTGACCTGGGGTGCTCAATACGACTACTCGGACGACGCTGTGCTCGTGGTACTCGCATCGCACCCCTACGACGCCAACGATTACATTCACGATTACGACGAGTTCGCGGCCACCGTCGCAGCGTCCCGGCGTCGCGCGACATGAGCCTGACAATTTCGATTGCCCTGTGCACGCACAACGGCTCGAGATTCGTGTCCGAGCAGGTGCGGAGCATCCTTTCACAAACCCGCTTGCCGAACGAGATTGTGCTCTCCGACGATGCATCGAATGACGGCACGGTTGGGATTGTGCGAGCCGAACTCGACTCGTTCAATTCAGGGAGAGCGACTCCGATCTCACTCGTTGTGCGCGAAAATTCGCCGGCGGTCGGAGTGACCAAGAACTTTGAGCAGGCCATTTCCCTCTGTTCGAGTGACCTTGTCGCGTTGTGCGATCAAGACGACGTGTGGGCACCAGGGAAACTTGCGCGCATGGCATCCGAGTTCGAGGCTCGACCTGACCTCACGCTGCTGCACACGAACCTCATGCTGGTGGATGCCCAACTCCAGCCGCTTGGCACAGACATGTTTTCGGCCCATCACGTCAGCCCGTGGGAAATCAAGTCGATTCACGAGGGACGTGCCCTCGACGTCTTTATGCGACGGAATCTGGTGACGGGTGCGAGCACGCTGTTTCGGCGCACTCTGTTCGATGTCGCGATGCCACTACCGTCGTCGTGGGTGCATGACGAGTGGTTGGGAATCGTGGCTGCCGTGACGGGGCGGGTTGATTGTCTCGAAGAGACTCTGGTCGAGTACCGCCAACATGGCGGAAACCAAATTGGTGCGGCCAAGTTAAATATTCGCCACTACCTCGGGCGCTTGATTTTCCCGCGAACCGAACGCAACGAACGGCTCTATGAGAGGGCACAGCAAATGGTCTCCCATCCTGTGTTTGCTGATTCCGAGTCGGCTCGACCTATCGCGCTCGAGAAGTTTGCACACGAAACCGTGCGTCGAAACCTTCCCGCTTCCCGATGGCGTCGAATCAGGCCCGTCTTGCGGGAACGCACGACGGGGCGGTATCGCACCTTCGGCTTGGGACTTGCTGACATCGCGCGCGACCTCATCCAGCCGGTTTAGGAATTCTTGTGCGCTACTCGCTCTAATCCGCACGTGCCGACGTGGCCCGGCGCGCTCGCCGAAGAGCAATCGCCTGACGAACGCCCAGTCCTGCTCGCACCATCGCACGAACCGGCCACTGATACCAATGCGGGTGCTGGCGCGACACAAACGTGGTTGCACTCGCGTGGTGCGCGCGAATCATGGCACTCGACTCGCTCTTGGTCGATTCGCCGCCGATGTGTGTGACGACGGCGGAGGGGTCGTAGATATTGCGCCAGCCGGCGAGGCCGAGACGCATGCCGAGATCGACGTCTTCGAAATACATGAAAAAGGCCGGGTCAAAACCACCAATCGCATCGAATGCCGCTCGACGCACCAGAACACACGCCCCCGACAACCAGCCCACGTCGCGCAGGGTGACGTGCTCCGGCGAGTCGAGTCGATAGCGCGTTGACCACGGGTTCCGAGGCCAGATTCGATGTAAACCCGCGTGCATCGCACCACCCCACAGCGACGGCACCGCACGAGCAGAGGGAT
>RFQD01000014.1 GCA_009925875.1 Microbacteriaceae bacterium
TGAAACCCAATCGTTACGCAACAAGCACGACCGACTCTTTCTTTTCGCCGCGCGTGAGCTTCGAGCCCTCCACGTCGATGTCGGGAAGAAGGCGATCCAGCCAGCGGGGCAACCACCAGGCACCGCGACCCAACAGGCGTAGGGCGGCTGGAACAAGCAGCAAACGCACGAGGAACGCGTCAACCAGCACCCCAAAAGCGAGCCCAAATCCCATCGGCCGAATCATGGTCGATTCCGCGAACGCGAAACTTCCGAAGACGGCCATCATGATGATGGCGGCGGCAATAACCACAGCACGTCCCGCCCGCACACCGTGCGTAATGGCCATGCGAGGGCTGTCGCCGTGAGCGAATGCCTCGCGGATTCCCGCGGCGATGAAGAGCTGGTAATCCATTGCGAGCCCGAAAAGCACGCCAATCAAGATGGTTGGCAAGAAGTTCATGACCGGCCCCGGATTATGAACGCCGAAGATGGAACCCAGCCACCCCCACTGGTACACCGCCGTCACCGCGCCAAGAGCGGCCGATACCGAGAGCAAGAATCCGGCACTCGCGACAAGCGGCACCGCAATGGATCGGAACACCAGCATCATGAGCAAAATGCTCAATGCGATCACGGTGCCGAGATACAACGGAAGGGCATCCGCAAGCTTCTTGGAAATATCGATGTTCACGGCGGCCATTCCCGTCACGCCGAGATCACCGCCAGTTAGCTCGGCGACCTGCGGCGCCTTCGCGCGAAGGTCATTAACGACGGCCTCGGTAGAGACAGCCGCCGGGCCTTCGCTCGGAACGACCGAAAACGCCAACGTTTTGCCGTCGGGGGACGGAGCGCCCGTCACAACGGCCTCGACATTGGGTACGGTCATGAGCGTAGAGGCAATCTCGGCTTGGGTCTTGAGCAGGTCGTCCCCCGCGAGCTTGCGGTCGAACATGATTGCGGCGGTGATCTGCCCGTTTTGGCCCGCGCCGAACGCGTCACTCGTCAACTGATATGCGCGGTATTGCGTGGAATCGACCGGCTCTGAGAAACCGTCCGCGAGTCCGAGGCGCATTGACCCGAATGGGACGGCCGCCACGAGCAACACACCCACCGTGAGGAGGAGCGCAATGACGGGCCGCTTGGCTGCCCAAATCTCGCGGGTTGTGGGCACAGCCACGTTGCCGGTGGGCGCGCCCGAGTCGCTTGACGTGAGGGTCGCGAGACGTGCACGTTCGCGCTTGCTGAGCACGCGCATCCCGCTCAGCTTCATCATCGCGGGGGTAAACGTGACCGCGGCGAGCACCGCGATCGCAATAGCGATGGCTCCAATCGAGCCCATGAGCCCGAGGAATCCAATGCCGGTGAGATTCAGGGCCAGCAGCGCAATAATCACGGTGAGTCCGGCGAAGAGTACAGCCGTTCCGGACGTTCCGTTGGCGAGCGCAATCGAATCACGCATCGACATTCCTGCTTTGAGTTGACGTCGGTGTCGGTTAAGAACGAAGAGCGAGTAGTCGATGCCGACGGCCAGACCCAGCATGACGGCGAGTGTGGGAGTCGTTGAGTTCATCTCGACGACCGATGACAGGGCGTACGCCCCCAAGGCGCTGATGCCGACTCCGAGCAGTGCCGTCACAACCGGCAAGCCGGCGGCAACGAAAGTGCTGAGCATGATGAACAACACAACTCCCGCAATCACCAGCCCGATGACCTCGCCCGGACCGACGATGGTACCGAGAGACGTTGCCAGTTCTTTGGAAAATTCGACAGTCACTCCCGGCACATTCATGCCGGACAGGGCCGTCACAACAGCATCCTTGGCCTCGGGTGACACATCGGACATGGGGGTTGAAAAATAGACAGCGCCGAGGGCAGTCTGCCCATCGACCGAAACGGCACGATAATTCTTCGCGGCATCGAGCAACGCCTGACCCCACGCCACCTGTTGAACCTGCGCGGTCAAGTCCGCACGGGCGGTGTCGAGATCCGCTTGGGCAGCCGTGAGGGCTGCCTTGTTTTCCTCGATTGTCGCGCGACCGGATGCACTCGCTTGACGCGCGGCGTCGAGCGCCGCTTGCGACTGCGTGAGCTGTGTCAAACCTGCCGTGACCTGGGCAAGCTGCGCGTTCAACTGGTCAATCTGAGACTGTGGAGCGCCGCCTGAAATGGCCTGCTGCAGCCCTACTTCAAGTGCGGCCTTGTTCGATTCGAGCACGGGACGGTTGCTATCGATCTGCGCCTGACCGGCAACGATTTGTGCCTGACCGGCAACCAAATCCGCCTCCGCCTGTCGAATCTTCGCCCATCCCGCGTCGATTTCCGCTTGCCCCGCATCTAGCTGAGCGGGGGCGGCAGCAACCTTTTGCTCGGCGTCGACAATCTGAGCAACCTTTTCATCCTTGGTCGCCTGCGCGGCAAATGGATTGAGCACGCCATCGATGGAGGGCAGGTTGGACACTTTTGTGAGCGCTGCATCAATTGCCGCTTTTTGTGCGCCGGTGAAGGGCGTTCCGTCAGTCTTGTGAAATACCACCTGAGCGCTGCCACGCGACGCGTCGGGAAAAGACTTCTTCAGTTCGTCGATGACGGTCTGCGACGGCGTTCCGTTGAGCGTCATGTTCGACGACAGCGATCCGCCAAATCCGACGACGGCTCCGACCATCGCGAGAAGCACGATGACCCATGCCGTGACGACGAGCCAGGCTCGACGGGCAGAGAAAAGACCGAGACGGGAGAGGAGAGAGGCCATGAAGCATTCCTTTGTGGATGAGCGAAGTGCTGGAAATTGCTTCGTTGAAATGGCCAGCGGTCAAAAACCGACATTTGTAGGATAAGAGACATCTGTCGCAGTAGGCATACTTAAACGTAGAATTCACATTCCATTCACAGAAAAGATGCCCGTGGACCCCCGGATCCTCCGCACGAAAGAGAGTCTGCAGAATTCACTGCTCGAACTCTGTCGAACCGAAGACTTTGCGTCACTATCGATTTCGAACATCGTCGACGCAGCCGGGGTGAACCGCAGCACGTTCTACCAGCACTACGCAGACAAAGAAACGTTGTTGGCGGATGCCCTTGACGCCTACGTCACGCAGGCGCAGGCGCAACTCGAGGCAGCGGGCACCGACGGTCTCGAGGTGCACCCGCGCGACTTGATACTGCGCTACTTCATGCATGTGAGAGACAACATCGCGCTGTACCAAACCGCGTTGAGCTCTAGTGGTCCGCCCGTCATCGTGGAACGACTGATTGAGCGGGTGAGTGCGTTGGCCGAGCGAGGTCTCGTCACTCAGCCCGCCGTAGCGTCGGGAAAAATGCCCGTCAACATTGCGGCGGCCAGCCTTGCCGGCTCGTTTGTGGGAATCCTGCGTGAATGGATCAACATGACTCCCGTGCCGAGCGCCGAGAACGCGACCGACTGGGCCTGGGCCGTACTCACGACGCCCGTGGGCGAGCCCTAGCTACTTCAAGATACGAATGAGCTTGCGGTTAACGAACTCCTCGATGCCGAATCGACCGAGCTCGCGACCGAAGCCCGAGCGCTTGACGCCACCGAAGGGTAACTCCGGGCTGTCGAGTCCGACACCGTTCACGTACACCATGCCGGCTTCGATCTGGTCGGCTACGCGCATGACCTGCTCTTTGTCGGTCGAGAACAGGTAAGAGCCAAGACCGAACGGTGTGTCATTGGCGAGAGCCACCGCTGCCGCCTCGTCCGCGACCTTGTAGACGAGGGCGACGGGGCCGAAGAATTCCTCGTGGTGCGCATCCATCTTCGGTGTAATACCTGTGAGCACAACACTCGAGAAGTACGTGCCTTTGCGGTCACCTCGGTTGACGACAACGGCACCCTGAGCGATTGCGCGCGAGACCTGTTCTTCGAGACCGTCGGCGGCGGACTCTGACGACAGAGGACCAAGGTAGGTGTCGTCGGCCATTGGGTCGCTCGGCACGGATTCGAGCATGGCTGCGGTGAACTTCGTCAAGAACTCGTCGTAGTGCTTCTCGAGAACGATGAACCGCTTACCCGCGTTGCAGGCTTGTCCGTTGTTGTCGTTACGCGCAGCAACGGCGGCTTCGACGGTCGCATCCATGTCATCGGTGCTCAGCAAGATGAACGGGTCGGAACCACCAAGTTCGAGCACAACCTTCTTGAGGTTGCGTCCGGCAATCTCGGCAACCGCGGCACCCGCTCGCTCCGAGCCCGTCAACGACACGCCCTGCACGCGTGGGTCCGCGATGATTGTCTCCGCCTGCTTGCTGTCGATGTACAAGTTTTGGTAGGCACCGACGGGGAAACCGGCGTCTCGAAACATCTTTTCCATCGCGGCCGACGATTCGGGGCACTGCGACGCATGCTTGAGTAAAATCGTGTTTCCCAGCACCAAGTTCGGTCCGGCAAAGCGGGAGACCTGATAGTACGGAAAATTCCAGGGCATGATTCCCAAAAGAACGCCGATTGATGACCGGCGGATGAACGCCTCGCCTTCCCCCTCGAACTCGGCAATCTGCTCGTCGGCGAGGAAGCGCTCACCGTTGGTCGCATAGAACGAGTAAATATCGGCAGTGAAGTCGACCTCGCCCAGTGCTTGACCGAGCGGCTTGCCCATTTCGCGCACAATGATTTCGGCCAGTTCTTCGCGACGCTCGCGATGCAATTCGGCAACTTTTTCAATCATTGCGGCCCGCTGCGCCACCGTGGTCGACTTCGACCACGTGGAATGAGCGGCGTGCGCCTCCTCGATGGCTTTCGCCACGGCCGCATCCGTGGTCTGCGCGAACGGCGCACTCTTTTCACCGGTGGCAGGGTTGGCAACAACGTAGGTGCTCATAGTCACTCCTTCGTGAAACGTTCTCTTTTCACAATAGCCGTCAAAAATCGTGTTTCGTCATCGATTCTGGAGAGCTCGTTCTCGGCGACGCATCGCCAACACAATGATGGCCGTCGCGAGCAGGACAAAGTTCGCTGCGACGAGGTCGAGTTCACGACCGAAATTGTTCGTCAGTTCACCACTCACCGTCAGAACGACCAGCAGTGCCACCGCAACGGCGTGCGCAATCGTTGTTGCCGTCCACCGCCGCGACTCAATCAGCGTGAGCCACAGAATGGCGACCCCGACGCCCAGCATGGGGAAGGTCGACCACGCCGTCGTCGAGCCACCGTGGTCTTTCTCACTGAACCCGGTCGAAAGTTCAACGTAGGCGACGATCCCAAACGCGCTCGAAAGCACAAGGAGGAAGTGGGCTACCACGCGTCCTCGGGCCAATCGAATCGTCGAGGCGAGAGGCGGTTCACCCAGCACGGGAAAATACAACAGCCAAATCGCAATCACGAACAGCAGCGTGAAGACCAGAAATTCCGGAGCGGGAATGGTGCGCATCGCTCCCAAGACTTCGAGTAGCTGCAAGAACGCATCACCGAGCACAATGAGCAACAGAATGCCGAAGCGTTCATTCAATGGATGCGGATCGACCGACGTCGGGGGAACGAGCAGGCGCGGAACCACGATTGCCAAGCCGATGGCCGCCCATAACGTCGCAACGGGATAGAAAATCCACGCGATGAGCACGTCGCCCACGAGGTAGCCCATGGGGAAGCAGGCACCGAGAGCGAAGATTGCGCTGGCTCCGAGAGAGACAAACATGAGTGAGCGAATCCACCGTTTGTCATGATTCGGTTCGCGCGTTCTCAACCAGGTCAACGCTGCGGTCGATAAAAACGCGACACACAGGGCGAGAAACCCCCAACGATCCGAGATGCCACCGCCTCGATACATGGCCAAACCGCACACCAGCAGGGCAACAACCTGGGCCAAAACAACGATGCGCCGCGTCCAGCTTGTGTCGGGAGACATCATGAGCTCGAGATTGGTGACGGCCCACAACGAGTAGAGAACGATGAGCGACACCGCAATAAAGGCAAAGGTGAGCCAGCTCGGATCTTTGCCGTAAATGTAGGTCGCGCGAGCGAAAACGGCCACGATGATGAGGTCGTAAAACAGCGTGAGCCACGAAATGGTGGACAGGCCCCCGGCCGGGATCGGCGACGCCGACGATTGTTTCACGGAAGGCATGACCGCAATCCTCTCCTGCAATGACAATGTGCGCTCGTGAAAGAAGATTCTAGGTGCGCGCGAGATTCTCGATGTCTTGACGGAACGCCTCGGCCACCTCGGCAGACACCGTGGTTTTCGTCGTGGCGATGGCATCGAGGTAATCCGTCATCGTCGGGCCGAGTCCCTCGCCCCCCGCGATTGCTTTCTCAAAAGCCGTTTGCGACGCGCGGCGAGCCGAGAATTCGATGTCGGCCGGCGAAAACCCCTGACTGCGTTCGACGAGCTGGTCAAGGTCGAGCGCCGGCGCAGACTCCGGGATGAACTTGCGCCAGATGGCGAGGCGCGCATCCTGATCGGGAAGACCGATCGGGATGACATAGTCGAATCGTCCGTGTCGCAAGAACGCGTCGTCGAGCGCGCGGATGAAATTCGTTGCGCAAATGAGTAGCTTGCCGGGGCGTTCCCGAAATGCCGGGATGATCTTCAGCAGTTCGTTCGTCACACCCTGCGTCGCCGACGGCGGTTCTCCGCCGCGCTGAGCGGCAATCTCTTCGACCTCGTCGATAAAGACAACCGCGTGGTCAAGTTCCGCAATTTCTTCGAAGATGAGTCGCAACCCGCCGGCAAGGCCCTCGGGTCCGGCCGCGAGTCGGGACGGAAAAACCTCCACGAACGGCCATTCGAGTCGCGACGCGACGGCTTTGGCAAACGTCGTCTTGCCCGTTCCGGGAGGACCGAACAGCACGATGGCGCGCGGCGGTTCCACGCCGAATTGTTCGGCCATCGACGCGTTGGCCAGAGGCAGCACGAGCCGGCGTTCGAGGAGGTCTTTTTCTTCGACCATCCCGGCGATGTTTCCCCACAGGTCACGCGACAAGATTCGCCCGCCCAGTTCACGTAGCGTGACCATCTCCTTGCCGCGCACGGGAATCTCGCGCTCGAAGTAACTCAGGTGCTTCTTGTCTTTGAACCCGGCGCGAGTCAGCACACCCAACATTAACCTGGTCGTCGGGTACCAAGACCGACAAACGAGTGAGGCCTTGCGGGGCAAGCCGCTGCTCGACGGCTGCGAGAAGTCGATCTCCGATGCCTTGACGACGATGCTCCACGTCGGTGGCGAAGAAGACAATCCACCCCTGATCATGCGCTGCACGAGCGACGGCAATGCCGACGACATCACCATGCGCATCGACGGCGACCACGGCGACATCTTTTTCGCAGGATGCGACAACTTCACTCAGCGTATAAACCGGTTGCGCTCCGGCGGCCAAAACCTGGTTCCACATTCGCATCAAGGCGTCGAGATCCGACGCCACGTAGTCGCGAAAAATATGTTCCTTCATTTGCTCATGTTAATGAGCGAGTACGGATGCGCGTAAGGAAAACTTTCGAGCGCCGACATTCCTTGCTAGGCAGGAGTCTCCGGCTCGTCTGCAACCTTGCCCTGCAACACATCGACACGATGTTCCATGAGCTTGGCAATGCGGTCCATGGCTTGATATTCGGGCGAATTCACATCGGGTCGGCCCCCACCCGGGGCAGACGAACCGTACGACTCACTCGTCGGTGCTGGTTTTTCTTCTGACATGTTTGTGTCCTTCCGGTGAGACGCATGAGTTAACGAACGGACTCGCGCCTGAGGTTACGCCGTGCGCCCGACCTTGTTTCGATACGCCATGACTTTGGAGCGCATCCCGATGCCACACACGCCGACCATGTCGTCGCCGTCGAAGTAGCCGTAAATGCAGTCGCCGCCGGGCTCGCCTTCGAGCAACCGGACTTCGGTTCCTTGGTCGAGTAGGCCATAAGCCAGCAAGCTGACCTCGAACTGGTCACTCCAGAAGCTGGGCACGGGATCGAATGCTTTGGCGTGTTCGGCGGCGTGCGCGTCCGCATCGCCACTCAACTGCAGTGCAAGTTGCTTGCCCACCTTGCGCGCCATTTCGGTCGGGATGTTCCAATGCTCCACCCGGCGCGTGCTGGGGTCGAACTTAGGGATGGGGAACCGAGCGACATCGCCGACCGCGAAAACGTTGGGCCACGCTTCGCCGTTGGCGCGCAGAGCGTGAAGGGAGGCGTTGACGTGCACCCCCGACTCGATGTCGATGTCGTTGCCGGCGAGAAATTCGGTGTTCGGCAGTGAACCAAGCGACTCGATCAGAACGTCACACGGCAGTGATTCGCCGGTGTCGAGCGTGACGCCGGTGACGCGTTCGTCGCCGAGCACTCCGGTGAGTTGAGCGTTCATGACGAACCGCACACCGTGCGCCTCTTGTCGGCGTTGAATGTCGGTCGCCAGCTCGAGCCCGAGCGGGCGAAGCATCGGCACCGGTCCTTTGCCCACGACGGTCACCGAGGCGCCGAGCTTGGTCGCAGTGGCTGCCGCCTCGCATCCGATGAATCCAGCGCCATAAATGACGACTTTTGCACCCGGCACCAGCTCGTTGCGCAACGCAATCGCGTCGTCGAGTGTGCGAATCGCGTGGATGCCCTTCGCCGGCTTATTGTCGAAATCGAGTCGGCGCGGACGCAGCCCGGTCGCGATCACGAGCGCCTCGAAATCAAGCGTTGTTCCGTCAGCGAGAGTCACCGTCTGTGCCTCGAGATCCGCCGCCACGGCTGCACTGCCCGTCTTCCACTCAACGTCATCGAGGATTTCGGCGAGCGCAAAAGCGACAGCGTCGTGGCTTACGTCACTCGCCAGAACTTCTTTCGACAGAGGCGGTCGGTTGTACGGCGCGTGCGGTTCATCGCCCACAACAACGAGCGGGCCAAGGTATCCCGATTTGCGCAGGGTCTCCGCAACGCGGAGCCCACCCATGGATGCCCCGACGACGACGACCGGACGACTCATGAAATGACGTTACTCGGTGAACGAAATGGCCTGCATCGGGCAGATGTCGACCGCGCGCTGAACATTTTCACGTTCGCTGTCGTCTGCCGTTGCCTTGTACTCGAGCTTGTCATCGTCGTTGAGCGCGAACACCTCGGGTGCGTCGAAGACACACTGGCCGTAGTGCTGACACTTGTCCATGTCGACATGAATCTTGAGCATTTATTTCTCCTCCACAGTTGATGGGTAAAGGTCTTTCGAGGGGGTGCGGATTCCGCGGAATTCCCAGTCTCCGCCCAGAGCGGTCGAAACGACCTCTTCGCTCTCGGTGGGTTGCGCACCCACATCCGTGCGAATCGGTGTCGGGCCGACCACGATGTGGTTGGTGAGGCGTCCGAGGCCTTCGACCTCAACCTCGACCACGTCACCGGGTTGCACCGGACGCGAAAACGCCGGCGTGCCCGAGAACAACATGTCGCCCGGAACGAGCGTGATAGTGCGGGCGATATCCGCCACCAGATAGTGCATGTCCCATTCCATGTTGTCGGTGTTGTCTTCTTGTTTGACTTCACCGTTCACATACGTGCGGATCATTTTGTTGCGAAAGTCCCAGTCGGTGACGAGTCCGGGGCCGACGGGGGCCAGCGTGTCGGATCCTTTGACGCGCAGCATCGAGCCTGCATCCGTGTCTCTGAAATCGTGCAGACCGAAGTCGTTGCCGACCGTGTATCCCGCGATGTAGTCGCCCGCCTCAGCCGGCGAAATGTTGCGGCACGTCTTGCCAATCACGATGACGATTTCGCCCTCGTAGTTGAGCCACTTGCAGCCTTCGGGACGCACGACGGCACCCTTGTGACTGTTGATTGCGGTAATCGGCTTGTGAAAATACGTCGGCGCCGATGGGAGTTTCGTCATGAACTCCTTGGTGCGGCTGTCGTAGTTCAGGTGGACGGCGATGATCTTGGTGGGCTCGCTCGGGGGCAGGTGTTGCGCATCCTCGATGGCCACCCGCCGGCCGTCGGCGGCAACGAGAAACTCGCCGTCGCGCACGGTCTGCAGCGTGGCGCCGTCCAGCAAAATGCGTCGATACTCAGTCACGAGAAAGCACCAGATCTTTCGGTCGGGGGAAGCCGCCCTCCGGCTGGGGGAAGTAGATGTGCACCTGTCCGGTGCCCACCGAGTTTTCGTACTCGGAGTACATGATGCCCTTCGACGTGTTCGCCTCTTCGCCAATGGCGCCGGCCATCGTCAAATAGTGACTGAAGTTCGCCTCGGGCTTGTACTTCTTGAACTCGGGCATCGTCTCGAGCACGCGGGCGTGGTCGCCGGCCTTGAACCACTCGATACGCTCCTCGTCGGCCGCGCGAGCTTCGGGAGAGAAGATGTGCTTCGGGTCACTCGCCTCGTGCTTGCGCAGGTCACGCAGTGAGTAGAACGTGTGCGAGAGTGCACCGGATGCGAGCAGCAACACCTTGCGGTCACTGTCACGAATCGCTTCGCCGAGTGCACGACCCGCACGCAAAAAATCTTCGGTGGTCGCGGTCTGACAGACCGAGATGCTGACCCATTGCTTGTCGAGGCCCTTACCGAGGTAGTCCCACAGGTTGATCGTTGCGTAGAACACGGGCAGGTGCGGGTCATCAATGGGCGTGACCCAGGTGCCGTTCTTCTCGGCGTAGGTCGCGACTGATTCCGCCAGAGCGCGGTCACCCTTGAACGAGTATGGAACCGCACTCATGCCACGTGGCAATTCTTCGGAGGTGTAGAAACCCTCTCGGTGATCGTGCGAGGTGATGACGAATTCGACCGTTGTCGCCCAGTGCGAGTCGAGCACGACGACGGTGTCGTAGTCGAGGGTCTCCATGACGTCTGCGCGCAAGCGCTCGAGACCGGGAACGAGCGAGATCTCTTTGCCCTCATTGAGTTCGTAACGAATCTCCTTGGGAAGCATGATTGTCGGTACGTGCGCCAGAAGTGCAGCGCCTACAACTTCGCCCATTGTTATTCCTTCCATCCATGTGGTGAAACGACGGTGTTCTTGACATCGGCGTAGAAGTCGAACGACCACGTGCCTCCGTCGCGCCCGATGCCCGATTTCTTCGAACCCCCGAACGGCGCGCGCAGGTCGCGCACGAAGAAGCAGTTGACCCAGATGGTGCCGGCGACCAGCACGTCGGTGATCTTCTTGGCGTGGTCTTTGTCGCCCGAGACGACAACCGCGGCAAGACCAAATTCGGTTCCGTTGGCGCGCTCGATCACTTCCTCATCGGTGGTAAACGTCATCATGCACAGCACCGGGCCGAAGATCTCACTCGTCACGATTTCCGAACCTGGCGTTGGATCCTTCACGAGTGTCGGGCGATAGTAGAGCCCGCCGAGTTCGGCGTTGGGCTCGCCGCCCCAGACAATTTCTTGCCCTTCAACCTTGGCGCGATCAACGAATCCCTTGACCCGGTCGAAGTGCACCTGGTGAATTTGCGGGCCGATGTCGGTGGCTTCGTCACGCGGGTCACCCTGCGTGAGTCCCTGGACCTTCTCGGCGAACTTGGCGGCGAACTCGTCGGCGATGGACTCGTGCACGAAGATGCGCGTTCCGGACAAACACACCTGCCCCGCGTTGTCGTATTGCTCAACGGCGATTTCGGCGGCGAGGTCGAGGTCGGCATCCGCCAGCACAATCATCGGGCTCTTGCCACCGAGCTCGAACGAGCACGGCGTGAGGTTGTCGGCCGCGGCCCGCGCAATGACCTTGGCCGTGGGGACTGAACCAGTGAACGAGATGCGATTAATGTGCGGATGCGCCACCAGCGCAGCCCCCGCTTCGACTCCGTAGCCCTGCACGACGTTGAAGACGCCATCGGGAATACCCGCCTGCTTCGTGAGATCCGCGAAGAAGGATGCGCTCAGCGGAGTCCACTCGGCGGGCTTGAGCACGACCGTGTCACCCGCGGCGAGCGCCGGGCCGATCTTCCACGTGGCGAGCATGAGTGTCGCATTCCAGGGCGTGATGAGTGCGGCGACTCCCGAAGGATCCCAGCTCACGTTGTTGGTGTGTCCGCGCGTTTCGAACGGCTCGTGATGCAGTTCGTTGATGGCCCAATCCGCAAAGAAGCGGATGTTCATCGCCACGCGCGGCATCACCCCGCGCCGGTGGGAGCGCAACAGCGACCCGTTGTCCATCGTTTCGAGCTGTGAAAGCGCTTCGTTGTTCGCCTCGATAAGGTCGGCAAGTTTGTGCAAGAGCGCGCCGCGACCGGCAGCACCGAGAGCGGCCCACGCGGGAAAGGCGTGGCGAGCGGCAGACACGGCCGCGTCAACTTCTTCCGCGCCACCTCGAGAGATCTCGCCGAGAAAACTTCCGTCAATCGGCGACGTGTTCGTGTAGGTCGTGGCCGAGGCGACACGCTGACCACCGATGTAGTGGCGGGTGTCAATCTCGACACCGGCGATGCTCACTGTGGTCATCAGGGTTGCTCCTCACAACGTCGTGCTGAAGTAATCATTCGTATACTAATGATTATTGGTACGATGTGGAAGTCAAGCCAGTCTGCGCGCAAGTTTGAAAGGCACCGACATGACTCGCCCCCGCATTGCCCTCCTCGGCCGCTTTGCCGAGAGCACGTCCGCCACGAGATACGCCGCCGTGGTCACGACCCGCCGGCTGGCCGAGGCAGTCTGGGCTGCCGGTGGCGAACCGCTCACCATGATTGCGGCAGCCGGACCGGCCGGCACCGATTGGGCCGAGCGCCTGCGCGGCATCGATGGTGTGCTTATGCCCGGCGGGGCAGACATCAACCCCAAGACCTATGGCCAGACCATCTCGAGCGAACACGTTTACGACGTGGATGACCTCGCCGATGAGGCCGACATGTCGCTGGTTCGGTATGCGCTGAGTGCGGGCATCCCGGTGCTGGCAATCTGTCGCGGGCTGCAGATCACCAACGTGGCCCTCGGTGGCTCGCTGATTCAGCACATGGATGCGCCACACCAGCACCACCTTGCCCCCGTCACCCTCACCGCCTGCGTCGACGAGCTCGGTCTCTCCTCGGCGACGGTCGAGGCCTCGTGTTATCACCACCAGATGATCGACACGCTCGCACCTGGTCTCGAGGTCATTGGGCGCTCGGCCGAGGGGTACGTCGAGGCGGTCAAGATTGACGCACCGGCGTGGGCGTTCGGCGTGCAGTGGCACCCTGAAGACAACTTCGACACCAACCGCCCGCAGGCAGAGTTGTTCGAACGTTTCGTTGCCGAGGCGGCAAGAGTTCGCTAGGTCGGCTCTACCGACGAGAAACGCACGCCGTCCCGCTAGCCCTCGATGTTGGCCGTGATGGCGCGCAGCATGTCGGCCAACTCGCCACGTTTTTCGTCGGCAACGGGCGAGACGACTTCAATCTCTTGACGGTTGAACGCCGGAAACAGTGTTTCCATCAGGGCCTTGCCTTGTGTGGTGAGCTTCACGAGCACGAGTCGACCGTCGTTTGCGCTGCGTTCGCGGCGAACCAGTTCCAGCTTCTCGAGTGTGCTCAGAACGCCGGTGAGCGTCGCCTTCGAGATTCCCGCCTCGGCTGCGATGTCCCGCGTTTCGGCCGGTTCCCAGATCCAGGTCACCCACAGCACGACAAATGCCGTCCAACTCAGGCCGCTCTCGGCGAGCACATTCCGTTCAAAGTGATTGCGCACGGCGCTGGCCGCGCGAAACAGGTTTGACATCACGGCCATCGCCTCAAAGTCGAGGGTCATGTGACTCAACCGATTGGCGACGCGCGCTTCGGTTTCGCCCAGAGTGTGACTGCCCGTCATTTCACCATTCCTCACAACGTTGTTCCTCCATTGTGGTGGAGTACTTGACGAAGGATAAGTCAATCGGGATATATTGGAAATATTGTTCGTATCCAAACAATCTCAACGAGGAGATACTCATGGCAACTCGCTCACTCGCCGACCTCGACCTTTTTGATAACGGCGCTCCGTGGGAACTCTTCGCCGAACTGCGTGAGAACGAGCCGGTGAACTGGAATGACGAGACGGATGGGGGCCACGGCTTCTGGTCGGTGATGAAGTATCACGACATCGTCAAGGTGCTGCGCAACCCCGACACGTTTACGAGCAATCACTTCACCAACCTCGAAGAGCTCGACGCTGACCAAGAAGAAGCGCGGCGTTCGCTCCTCGACTCCGATGGCGTGCGTCACCGCGCGCTTCGTCGCTTGCTTCAGAACGAATTCACGCCCAACAACGTGGCGAAGTACGAGACCTTCTTACGCGGACTGACCGCGACTACCCTCGACTCGGCATTTGCCAAGGGTGAGTTCGACTTCCTTGGTGACGTCGCCGCCGACTTCCCGATTCGCGTGCTGGCGCGCCTGCTCGACATTCCGGACACCGACATCGAGAGCATCATCCGCTGGGGTAACGCCATGATCGGCTCGAGCGACCCCGAACTCACGCAG
>RFQD01000131.1 GCA_009925875.1 Microbacteriaceae bacterium
GGCGCCGCCACGAGGGCCGCGGCCGCGACGATAAACGTGGCCTCGCGCCATCCGGACACAAGAATGACGTTCGAGATCACCGGCAAGAAGATCAGTTGCCCGGCCGCCTGACCCGACGACAGGATGCCCGACACGAGCCCGCGCCGTTTCTCAAACCAGGTCGACACGATGGTGCTGACGAACACGAGGGCCATCGACCCGCTGCCGAGGCCCACGAGCACGCCCCAGGTGAGAACGAGTTGCCATTCGGTGACGGCAAACATGCTGCCGAACATCCCGAGCGAAATGAGGAGAAGTGCGCAGGTTGTCACAATGCGCATGCCGAATCTCTGCATGAGCGCGGCAGCGAAGGGCGCCATGAGTCCGTACAGCAAGACGTTCACGCCGATGGCGAAGCCCATCCCGGCTCGAGTCCAACCGAACTCCTGCTCCAGCGGAATCATGAGCATCGACGGCGCGGAGCGAAATCCCGCTGCTCCCATCAGTGCCACGAGACCGACCCCGGCCACGATCCATGCCGGATGGAGGCGCGCACGTTTCACACACGCAGTCTACGCAGGGCAAGAATTCTTCGGCACGCGCACAGACTTTGCTCGTACGATAGGGGCATGGATCCAATTCTTCTCATCGTCATTGTTGTTGTGGTTCTGCTCGTCGTCGGCATTTACCTGTGGGCCACCTACAACTCGCTGGTCACCTTGAATGTGCGCGTCGAAGAGGCGTGGAGCGACATCACCGTTCAGCTCAAGCGTCGAGCCGACCTCATTCCCAACCTGATTGAATCGGTCAAGGGGTATGCGTCGCACGAGCGTGGCGTGTTCGAGGCAGTCACCAAGGCGCGCGCCGAGACGTTGTCTGCGCAGGGACCGGCCGAGGCCGCGGTGGCCGAAAACCACATGCAGGCGGCGTTGAAGAGCATTTTTGCTGTTGCCGAGGCCTATCCTCAGCTGCAGGCGAGTCAGAACTTCCTGCAACTGCAAGGTGAACTCGTCGACACCGAAGACAAGATTCAGGCCGCTCGTCGGTTCTACAACGGAGGCGTCCGCGAGTTCAACACCAAGATCAAGGTCTTCCCCAACAACATGTGGGCCAAGAATCTCGGTTTCAGTGAGCGCGCCTTCTTCGATGTTGCCGACGCCGCCAGCTTGCAGGAACCGCCGCGCGTACAGTTCTAGATGTACTCCGCGATTGCCGCGAATAAGCGGAACACTGTCTTCATCCTGCTCTTTTTTATCGTCATCATCGGTGGGCTCGGTTGGCTCGCGTCGTACTATTACGGCGACTTTTCCATCGTCATCTGGGTCTTCGTCTTCGCTCTCGCCTATGCATTTTTTCAGTATTGGTTTGCGAGTTCGCAGGCGCTGTCAATGGCTGGAGCGATAGAGATTCAGAAGGCGGATAATCCTCGCCTGTATCGCATCGTCGAAAACCTCTGCATCTCAACGGGAAACCCGATGCCCAAGGTTTACATCATCAACGACCCGGCGCCGAACGCGTTTGCCACGGGACGCGACCCGCAGCACGCATCCGTCGCCGCGACGACGGGATTGCTCGACATCATGACCGACAGTGAGCTCGAAGGTGTCATGGCGCACGAGATTGGTCACGTGCGCAACTACGACATTCGCGTGTCGATGATCGTCTTCGGTCTCGTTGTTGCAATCGGGTTCGTGGCCGACATTCTGCTGCGCATGTCGTTTTTCGCCCGCGGCAATCGCGACAGCAGTGGGGGTAACCCGATCGTGTTGATCTTTGGTCTCCTCGCCTTCATCTTGGCTCCCGTGCTCGCCCTGTTCGTGCAACTTGCCATTTCACGCCAGCGTGAATACCTCGCCGATGCGACAGGAGCACTGACCACGCGCCACCCGGAGGCACTCGCGAGCGCGTTGCACAAGCTCAACGAGTACGGCCAACCCATGGCACGTCAACGCTCGAGCATGGCGCACATGTGGATTTCCGATCCCGAGCGACCGTCGCTGACGGCCCGTATGCTCTCCACCCACCCACCTATCGCAGACCGTATTCGTCGTCTCCTCGACATGGGGTCGAAGTTCTAGAGCCCTAGACTTCTGCTCATGGCACTCCACACGTTCGCGGGACCCACCCTGGCTCAGTTTGAGGCAGCGCGTGAGGTCGTGGCGCGTGTCATTCAGCGCACCCCCATCGAACCGTCACGATTCTTGTCCAATGTGTTGGGCAGTGAAGTCGTGCTCAAGTGTGAGAACCTGCAACGCACCGGGAGCTACAAGCTGCGCGGGGCCTACTTCCGCATGTCCAACCTCACGGCAGACGAGCGCGCGAAGGGCGTGATTGCGGCCTCGGCAGGCAACCACGCGCAAGGTGTCGCGCTCGCGGCGCGGGAGTTGGGCATCCACGCCACGATCTTCATGCCCCTCGGTGTCGCTCTACCGAAGCTCGAAGCCACGCGGGAGTACGGTGCCGAGGTCGTGCTCGAGGGCAACATCTTCAACGAATCACTCAAAGCTGCGCTCGCTCGAGCCGAAGAAACGGGAGCGACGTTTATTCCGCCGTTCGATCACGCCGATGTGGTGACCGGCCAGGCAACTCTCGGTCTCGAGATTTTGGACGAAGTACCGGATGTCGACACCGTCATTGTGCCCATCGGTGGTGGTGGACTCATCTCCGGTGTGGCCAGCGCGATCAAGCAAAAAGCCGCGACACTCGGTCGCGCGGTGCGGGTGATTGGGGTGCAGGCGGAGAACGCCGCGGCGTATCCCCCGTCACTCGCCGCGGGGGAGCGCGTCCGCGTGGACGTGCATCCCACGATCGCGGACGGCATTGCGGTCGCCATCCCGGGTGTGCTCAACTTTGACATCGTCCGTGATGCGGTGGACGACGTCATCACGGTGACCGAAGATGACACGGCCAAGGCCCTGCTGATGTTGCTCGAACGGGCGAAACTCGTCGTTGAGCCGGCGGGAGCGGTCGGAGTGGCAGCGCTCCTGGCGGGCAAGATTCGCAACACGGGCAAGACCGTTGCCGTGCTTTCGGGTGGCAACATCGATCCGTTGCTGATGCAGCGCATCGTCGCACACGGACTCGCTGCGAGCGAGCGCTATCTCAAGCTCCGCATTTCACTCCCCGATCGTCCGGGGCAGCTCGCGCGCACCGCTCAGTTGGTCGCCGACGCGAACGCCAACGTGGTTGAGGTGCTGCACACACGTCACGGAAAGTTTGAAATCAGCGAAGTCGAACTCGAGCTGCACATCGAAACGCGCGGCCCGGAGCACCGCACCGAGGTGATTCAGAAGTTGCGCGACGAAGGCTACAAGGTTCGCGTCAGTGACGAAATCTAGCCGGTAAACGTTTCGACGTTGACGATGCTGACGGCAATTTCTTTGCCGTTCGGTGCGAGATACGTCGTCGATTCGCCGATTTTCAGGCCGAGAATTGCGGCGGCGAGCGGGGAGTTTTCGCTGTATGCGCTGTAGTCGGTTCCTTCGGCGATTTCTCGACTGCCAATCAAGAAGGTGTCTTGGTCGCCGGCGATGACGGCGGTGATGAGCGTGCCCGCCTCCACCACACCGTGGCTCTCCGGCGCTTCGCTCACGACCGCGTGCTTCAGTCGTTCGGTCAAGTCACGGATGCGAGATTCGATCCGCCCCTGCTCGTCTTTCGCAGCGTGGTACCCGCTGTTCTCCTTGAGGTCGCCCTCTTCGCGCGCAGCCTCGATGCGCTTGACAATTTCGGCGCGCTTGACGGTCGACAGTTCTTCCAATTCGGCGGCGAGACGGTCATAGGCGTCTTGCGTGAGAAACGACGCGGGCTTGTCAGACATGACGTTCAGCCTAGGTGAGCCAGCAATTCGACACCAAACCCGTTGCCGCCGGTTCGGTTGTTCTCACCGTCGTCGTCACCGTCTGCGAGAGAGTGGATGACGCATCAAACGTGATCACCCGCCATCCGACAATCGCGAATGCCGTGTTCAGTGCCTCGACGGCACACGCGAACGGGTGCCCCGGGGTGACGGTTACCTCAAAGTCGACGGACACCGTCGAACTGTCGATGATGGTGTGCCCGATATCACGTGCGTTCGCGCTCGGTCCGAGTTCGAGGGGGTTGGCCCAGAGCATCCACGCGGCGATGGCCACGACGGTGAGGGATGCGCCCACCCACGCCGCAACGCGCCGCCCCCGCCTCGATTGTGCCGAGTTGCCGTAGCGGTCGGCCAGCGAGGAAGACTCGGACACCACGGCTCCTCACGAAAGACGGTTAAGCTGGGATGACGGTCGGCTCGACGCCACCGAGGAACTCTCGGTACTTCGAGATCGTCATCCCGTAGAGGCGAATCGTCCGGTCTCCGATCCCCTTCAGGGGAGCGTAGAGGTCATCTAGCAGTTGCTGTAGCGTCAAGGGTGCGTCTCCTGCAGAGGGAGTACCACATCCTTGCGGCTAGGCAAACGAACGCATCATGCGTTTCGTGAGAATCAAGATTTTTTCCGCCCGGCAGTTCGGGTATTCCTTGCAGATGGTTGCAGCCCACATCTCAGAGGCGATTCTTTTTGCCTCTGCGGCAGACTTTGCCGCGACCGTAAACTCGTC
>RFQD01000132.1 GCA_009925875.1 Microbacteriaceae bacterium
GTGCACCTTCTGCATCGTTCCCCACCTGCGCGGAAAAGAGCGAGACCGTCGCCCGGGAGACGTACTCTCCGAGGTTGTGGCGCTCGTCGATGACGGCGCCATCGAGGTGACTTTGCTCGGCCAGAACGTCAACACGTACGGGGTCGAATTTGGCGACAAGCTCGCCTTCGGCAAACTGTTGCGCGCGACCGGTGAGATTGAGGGACTCGAACGGGTCAGGTTCACGAGCCCGCATCCGGCTGCCTTCACCGACGATGTGATTGCCGCGATGGCGGAAACGCCCAACGTCATGCCGCAACTCCACATGCCACTCCAGTCAGGTAGCGACCGCGTTCTCAAAGCGATGCGTCGCTCGTACCGCAGTGAGAAATTTCTCGGCATCATCGAGAAAGTGCGCGCGGCTATTCCTGACGCCGCCATTTCCACCGACATCATTGTCGGGTTTCCCGGTGAAACCGAGGAAGATTTTCAGGAAACATTGCGCGTTGTCGAGGCGGCGCGCTTCGCTCTCGCTTTCACCTTCCAGTACTCCATCAGACCGGGAACGCCGGCGGCCACGATGCCCGATCAGGTTCCGAAAGAGGTCGTTCAAGAACGATTCGAACGTTTGGTTGCCGTGCAGAACCGCATCTCATTCGAGGAGAACCAGGCTCAAATTGGTCGCACCGTCGATGTGCTCGTGGCGAATGGTGAGGGTAAGAAGGATGCCGAAACGCAGCGCATGAGTGGGCGCGCGCCGGACATGAGATTGGTTCACTTTGAGATACCCGAGGGCGCTGATGTGCCCCGACCGGGTGACATCGTCACGGCGAGAATCACTCAGGCGGCTCCCTTTCACCTTCTCGCCGATGCGGGATACGTCCTTCGGCGCACTCGCGCCGGCGATGCGTGGGATCGCGCTCAAGCGGAATCGTGCGGCGTCACGACGGTTTCCGCGTCGGGCGCAACCCCGTCCGCCACGCCGAGCGTCGGCCTCGGCATGCCGGGGAAGCGCCCGCGCTAGCTTGTGAGCACTCGCGTCCCGCCGAACGTTCTCGCCATCGTTGGTGCCACAGGCACGGGCAAATCGGAGCTTTCTCTCGCTGTGGCCGAGCGATTGAGCAATCACGGTGTGCGCGCCGAGATCGTCAATGCGGATGCGATGCAGGTATATCGGGGAATGGATATTGGCACAGCGAAGCTGTCATCTGCGGAACGCCGGGGTATTGAGCATCACATGATTGATGTGCGTGATGTCACCGAGGACAGTGCTGTCGCCGATTATCAGCGCGAGGCGCGTGCTGTCATTGCGAATCTGATCACCGAGGGAGTACTGCCCATCCTTGTCGGTGGATCCGGGCTCTACGTGTCGAGCGTGCTCTTTGATTTTGATTTTCCCGGTCGCGACGAACAGGTTCGATTGCGCTTGGAGAGTGAACTCGCCGCATTGGGCGCCCGCGAGATGTTTGCCCGCCTGAAACAACGTGCACCCGAGGTGGCCGAACGAATCGACCAGAACAACGAGCGCCGCGTCATTCGAGCGCTCGAAGTCATCGAAGTTACGGGTGATCCAGCCAGCTTGGGAACCCTCCCCGCGCAACCGGTCGTGTGGCAACCGACCCGCATCATCGGTCTGACGCAGGAGAGGTCGACGCTCGTGACTCGACTCGATGCGCGGGTCGTTCGCATGTGGGAAACGGGCCTCGTCGAGGAGGTGCGCTCGCTCATCCCCCGGGGTATCGAATCGGGTGTGACGGCTCGCCGGGCCATCGGATATGCTCAGGCACTCGCTCAGCTGCGCGGCGACATCTCGCAAGAAGAGGCAATCGAGCAGACGCAGGCCTTGACGCGACGATATGCCCGTCGGCAGGTCAGTTGGTTTCGCCGGTATTCCGACGTGGACTGGGTGTCGACGTCGGAAACGGAACATGCCGTGACCGCCACCGCGGGTTCAATCGCGAAGGCCGTCGTTGCCGGGGGTTTAGCGTAAATCGTGCGAGTACCGCCGAGAGGCGCGGTCGAAGCGACGAGTGCGCTCTAGGCTGAGGGCGTGGGCATCGCACTCCATTTCACTAAGGGTCACGGCACGGGAAACGATTTCATTCTGTTTGCCGATCCCGACGGAGACATCACGCTGACGGCCGACCAAATTCGCGCCATGTGCGATCGTCATTTCGGCATTGGAGCCGATGGGGTCATTCGTGCGGTCCGGTCGCGTAATCTCACGCGCGCGGTGATAGACAAGCGAGGGATGCCCACGGGTGAACACATTCTCGATCCGGCGGGAGCCGACGCCCTCGCGGACGAACCGGCGGCCGAGTGGTTCATGGACTATGCCAATGCCGACGGAACCGTGGGGGAGATGTGTGGCAATGGCACGCGAGTTTTCGCAAAGTATCTCCTCGCGTGCGGGCTTGCTGATATTCCCGACGGGGGAACCCTTCCCATTGGTACACGCGCCGGTGTTCGAGATGTGGCGCGCACGGCGCACGGTTTTCAGACGGACATGGGCAAGTGGAAGCTCGACTCTCGAGAAACCCTGGTTCGCGTGCGTAATGTTGCCGTCGCGCGCCCAGGATTGAACATCAGTGTGGGAAATCCGCATGTCGTGACAGCTCTCGCCGATGATGCCGAGCTCGAGGCAGCCGATCTATCCGTTATCCCCGTGTTGGATCCGTCTCCCGAGCTGGGAGCAAATGTTGAACTCGTCGTGCCTCACGACCCGCTGGTGACGGATGGAGTCGGACGCATTCGCATGCGCGTGCACGAGCGAGGCTCCGGTGAGACGTTGTCGTGTGGAACGGGTGTTGTTGCGGCTGCGCTGGCGACGCGTCACTGGGCGGGCGAGGGTGCCCCACATAATTGGCGGGTGGATGTTCCCGGGGGGACTCTCACGGTGCGCATGTTTCCCACCGAGGACGGTGAGCACGTCGCGTTGAGCGGTCCAGCCGAGTTGCTCTTCACCGGGACCATCGAACTCGAGTAGCAGCCAACTCGAGCCGCCGCCTCGTCAGGTCGAGCCTCGACCCTGCGCACCCGGCCGGTCTTCGCAACTACGTCCGCTTTGTGTCCGAATTTCCTAGGTCGTCGCGGAGTGCCGTGAGCTCGCTGCGTAGAGCGCGTACCTCGTCGCGAAGTGCCGCCATGTCGTTGGCATCCTCTTGCAGGTCGCTGAGCAACTCGTCATCGACTTCTTTGCGCCCGACGGACACCAACCAAGCAACTAATGCCGCCGTGATTCCGCCGATCACGGCGTAGCTCAAGAGGAACCCGAAGACGCCGAGAACGCGCCCGGCCTCTGTCGTGGGAAAGGTTTTGTCGAAACCGTTTCCCGTGGTGAGGAGCTCGAATGACCACCACAGTCCATCGCCGAGACTGCCGATGGGATTGCCGATCATTCCTTCGGATTCCGTGATGCCGAGTCCAATGACGTACCACGAGATGAACGAAATGCTGAAAGCGTAAATCACAATTCGTTGCGTAATGCGCGTCCGAAGTCGACTGGCGATGATGATGAAGACCGAGAGAATTTGCAAAATGTGAAGGTGTGGCAGATAGGGCATCACGATGGCGACCAGTTCGAGCCACTCTTGACTCAGGAACCTTTTCTTGCTCGGGGCGGTGATGAGTCGGAAGAGCACGTCAAAAACGAAGACACCCCACACAAACGGCAGGATTGCGCGCGCGAGCTCGGCCGAGCCGTCATTCCCGTTCAGGTCAATTTGTGCGCCGTCGACAAGAGCGGGAATCGTGACGAGCACCACGAGGAACGCGCCCAAAACAATAAGTGGCCACAACGAGTACTGATTCCATATTTCACCAAAGCGAGCTATGCGCGTTCGACGCGACGACGTTGTCATGTGGTGACGCCCTTCTGAATGTGTAGCAGTCGCTCGAGGAATGGTTCCACAAGCTGGCGTGGAGCGTGTGGTGCAATGGCAACACCGATTTCGCGAACGAAACTCTCACCGTCGAGACGTGCGGTGGCTAAGTCCGCTCTGCTCGGAGACACCAGTGATTCCGGGACGAGGGTGAGACCCAGTCCGGCGGCAACATAACTCTGGATGACGGCGTAATCGTCGCTGAAGACGGAACCCCTGATCTCGACACCCACCCGATGTGCCTGCTCACGCAACAGCTCGTCGAGTGGGTCGATATCCGAGGGCGAGAGAACCCATTTTTCGTCATGAACGTCGCGAAGCGACACGTTCGTGGAGCCTGCGAGGCGGTGCCCGGCCGGCAAGAGCAGCACGAGACGCTCCCGACTCAGTGGGCGATAAACGGTTCCGGGACCCAGCATGTTTCGCACCGCCTCGCCTCCGAGCAATATCGCCACGTCGAGATCCATCGACGAGAGTGCGACGACAAGTCGGTCTGTCTCACCTTCGGTTACGGCCAGGCGCGCATCCATTTGCATCAGGTCTCGCAACAGTAGGGGCATGACGGATGCGCCCACGGATGGAATGACGCCGACACGCAAGGGATCCACGGCGTTTGCTAGCGGGTTGAGCCCACCTTCGCTCCCGCGTGCAATCGACACTTCACGTTCGGCTCGACGCGCGAGGGCGAGGATGGTCTGTG
>RFQD01000133.1 GCA_009925875.1 Microbacteriaceae bacterium
CGCTCGGCGCTCGGGGTGCTCGCGGCAAACATCGCTCAACTTCCGTTCCTGTGGGCTGGCGCATTCGGAACGTGGGGACTCGGTTGGCTCGACACACCAATGCCAGCGATTGTCTGGACCAGCGCGGTCGGAGTCGTGGTTGCCGTGCTGTTCTTTGTGCTGGGTAAGTCCACAAGACTGCGCATATGGACGGCCGCAGCTGTCGGTGGCTTGTGTGCCGCCATTCCGCTCTACATATTGCAACGCTCGCTCAGCTTTGTCGGCGAACAGGTTCAGCCTCGGTACATTCTGCCGATGATGATCGTGTTTGCGGGAGTCTTGTTGCTCGCATTTGAGCGTGCCGATGTGTCGCTCACTCGAGTGCAAGGCCTGCTGGTGGCACTTGCGCTCTCGGGCGCGAGCTCAATGGCGCTTTTTGTCAATTTGAAGCGCTATGTCTCGGGGATCAGTAAAGGCTCGGGCATCGACCTCAACGCCGGCATGCAGTGGTGGTGGGACATGCCCGTGATGCCGATGACCGTCTGGGTTGTCGGGTCACTTGCGCTGGCGAGTGCCTTTCTCGGTGTTTTTCACTTTGCGCACGCTCGCCGCTGAGCCGCGCGTCTGCTGAGCCTCTAACTCGCGGATGCGAATGTCGAGTAATGCCACCTGCTCGGCCAAGGCACGACTGTGCTCTTCCGCTTTTGTCAACTCCGCACTGTGCTGAAGCGCAACAAGAAACAACAGCACGAGGCTGGCAAAGAAAGCCAAATTGATGGGCACGTCAAAGCCGAATCGACTGGCTACCCAACCCAATGCTTGCGGAAAAATACTGATGACGAGCGCGCCGAGACCAGCGATGATCCACCAAATTGCATGACGCTCCCGCAAACGTCGACGCCGGAGCAACTCGATGACCAAAATGAGCGTCAGCGCGGCGGCGACAATGCCAAGCACGTATTGCAGGGTACTCACGAGTTGTCCTCCCGTTGCGTGACGGAAATCTTGGGGCGAAGGAATGCGAATGTCATCGCCACGGCAACTCGGGCAAGATACAGCGCAGCCTTGACCGGATTGTGTGACGGCGTTCCCGCAGAACGTTCCCGCATCGACACGCCGACTTGGCGAATGACCAGTTTCGCTCGCGCAGCGATGACCAGCGACTCCACCGTGTCACCGAGATACTCCGCCGGGTAGTGTTCCGCAAACAAAGCGACTGCCCTCGGACCCGAAGCCCGAAAGCCGGAGGTGGTGTCGGTGAGCTTTGTTCGAGCGGTGCGGCTCAAAATCTTCGCGAGAACGACCATCGCCCAGCGCCGAGGTCCCCGCACGGCATAGTCGCCTTGCCCGGCAAATCGCGCGCCGATGACCAGGTCGGCCGTCGCCAGCTCCGCCACCAGTTGGGGAACTTCAGCGGGATCATGTTGTCCGTCGGCATCGACCTGAATCACATTGCGGTACCCGTGTTCGACGGCAAACCGAAATCCACAGCGCATCGCGCCGCCCACGCCAAGGTTGTAGGGCAGTTCGGCCACGATGGCCCCCGCGTCGCGGGCAACGCGCGACGTCTCATCCGTTGAACCATCATTGACAACGAGGATGCGGATGCCCGGCAATTCGCGCAATGCCTCGCGGATGACCTTGCCGACAGACGCTTCTTCGTTGAGCGCCGGCATGACAATCAGCGACGTCGAGAGGTCAATCGGCATGTCATAAACCTACTTGGCTCGGAGCTGTGACAGGTGATTCACATACCACTCGTAGGTCTGTGCCACCCCCTGCTCGAGCGGAATGCGAGCTGTCCACCCCAGCGAATTCAGTCGTGAAACATCGAGCAACTTGCGCGGTGTGCCGTCAGGCTTGGACACGTCTTGCGTGAGAGTGCCTTCATAACCGACGGTGCGCGCCACGAGTTCCGCCAGCTCGCGAATCGAGACATCCTCGCCGACTCCCACGTTGATGGTTTGCGGAGAGTCGTAGTTTTCGAGCAAAAACAACACAGCGGATGCCAAGTCGTCGACGTGTAAGAACTCTCGACGCGGCGTGCCCGTTCCCCAGATGACAACCTCGGGGAGGTGTTGTTCTTTCGCCTCATGAAGTCGGCGAATGAGGGCCGGCATCACGTGCGAATTTTCGGGATGAAAATTGTCGCCCGGACCATACAGATTTGTCGGCATGGCACTGATCCATCGCCGATCGTACTGACGCCGCGACGCCTGCACCTGCATGATGCCGGAAATCTTGGCGATGGCGTAAGCGTCGTTGGTCGGTTCCAACGCGCCGGTCAACAGTGAGTCCTCGCGAATCGGTTGCTGCGCAAACTTGGGATAAATGCACGAGCTGCCTAAAAACATGAGTCGCTCGACGTCGACGGCGTTCGCGGCATCCATCAGGTTCACTTGAATAAGCAGATTGTCGCTGAGAAACTCTGCTGGGTAGGTGTTGTTTGCGTGGATGCCGCCCACGCGTGCCGCGGCATCGATGACCACCTCGGGTCGGTGTTTATCCATAAACGCAAACACGGCGGATCGGTCGCGCAGGTCGAGCTCGCTCGAGTTCGCACCGAGCAGATTCGTAAATCCTTCAGCTTCCAAGTGTCTCCACACGGCACCGCCCACGAGGCCACGATGACCGGCCACGTAGACGCGAGCACTGCGGTCAACCGGACCAGGCGTCGAGAGAGTGACGGGGGAGACGGGGGTGTCATTCACGTGAGTAAGAATCCTTAGAGTCGCACGGTCTTCCGCTGCCAGTCGCAGTGGGCGTCCCTGCCATAGAGTTTATGTCGATACGGATGCGCATCGAAGGACCGCGCCCGTGCATCGGGAGGCACTCGTTGAGAAAAGCGGACATCCTTGTTGTCTTGCCGACACTCGGTGACCGCCTCGATACCCTCGCCGAGACACTGATCGCAATCGATGCACAACGTTCCGATGTGTCGCTCACACTCGTTGTGGTCGCCCCGCCCGGCGCCCAGGCCGCCCGGAAGCTTGCCGCCAAACACCGGGCGGTTCTCGTGGATGACCCGGGCACGGGAATTAGTGAAGCAATCAACTGTGGACTGCGCGCTCGCGACGGTGAAGAGTTTTACGCGTGGATGGGCGACGATGACCTGTTCCGGCCGCACGGACTGAGAACACTGCTACAAATACTTCGGGCACGACCGGAGGCGGTTCTCGCGTTCGGAGGATGTGACTACATTGATCCACACGGTCGAACCCTCGCCGTGTCGAATGCCGGAAGTCTCGCGCCATTTTTGTTGCCGTGGGGGCCGGATCTCATTCCTCATCCCGGAACCATGGTGAGATTGGATGCGCTCGAACAGATTGGCGGATTCGATGTCACGCTGCGCTATGCAATGGATCTCGACGCGTTTCTCAAGCTGCGTCGGTTCGGACGTTTCGCATTCACGCGGGAGAGTGTCTCGGCGTTCCGGTGGCATCCGGATTCTCTGACGGTGGCTAATCGGACGAAGTCGAGTCGCGAATCCGAGGCCGTTAAGCGCCGACACCTGCCCGCCGTTTTGCGTCCGGTGAGTTACCTGTGGAGCTACCCCATTCGATGGGCATCCTCTTTTGCCGCACGGCGCATCAACGCCCGTGCCCGCAACCTCCCTGCGATAGGCTGAAATTCCCTTCTCACGTACGGAAAAGAGTTCCTGAGCGATGTCCGCGCAACCTCCTCAACGTGCCCTGATCACCGGAATCACCGGTCAAGACGGCAGCTACCTCGCGGAACTTCTTCTCTCCAAGGGATACGAAGTTCACGGTGTCATTCGTCGCGCGTCGACGTTCAACACGGCGAGGATTGATCATCTCTACAACGATCCGCACGTTTCGGGAACTCGGCTTTTCTTGCACTATGGCGACCTCAGTGACGGATCCCGCCTAGTGACACTTCTTGATTCAGTGCGCCCCCACGAGGTGTACAACCTCGCAGCGCAATCCCACGTGCGGGTCAGCTTTGACGAGCCGGAGCACACCGGCAATAGCACCGGACTCGGATCGATTCGACTCCTCGAAGCGATTCGCATGGTCGGTTTGGACTGCCGTTTTTATCAGGCGTCGAGCTCGGAGATGTTCGGTGCCACGCCACCGCCACAAAACGAAGACACGGTGTTCTACCCGCGTTCACCGTACGGTGCAGCAAAGTTGTACTCCTACTGGGTGACTCGCAACTACCGCGAGGGTTACGGCATGTTTGCCGTCAACGGCATCCTCTTCAACCACGAATCTCCGCGGCGTGGAGAGACGTTCGTCACGCGAAAAATCACGCGCGCTGTCGCCCGCATCAAAGCGGGGGAGCAGGATGCGCTCTACATGGGCAACCTGGACGCCGTTCGTGACTGGGGTTACGCGCCCGAGTATGTGGACGCGATGTGGCGCATGTTGCAAGCGGATGAGCCCAACGACTTTGTTATCGCGACCGGAACTAATTACACGGTCAAGGATTTCTTGCAATTTGCCTTCGAGCACGCAGGTCTCGATTGGGAAAAGTACGTCAAGTTTGACGATCGCTATTTGCGACCAACTGAGGTCGACGCCTTGGTCGGTGATGCGTCACGGGCGAATGCAGC
>RFQD01000134.1 GCA_009925875.1 Microbacteriaceae bacterium
AACGGGTTCCTCGACGACACGCGCTCCAAAGGATTTGGCGACGTCCGCGGTGTTGTCGGTGCTGCCATTGTCGACGACGACGATTTCGTCCGGCAGTCGAGTTTGAGAACGTAGAGCGCTCAAGCACTGGTCCAGGAGAACAGCGTCATTGAGAGACGGAATGATGACCGAAATAGTGACCATAACTGCCTCAGAATATTGCATTTTCGCCATCCTGTCGTTGTGGCGCGTTACGTGGTTCGGACCCGGAACTTCTAAACTTTTGACCAAGTTTGAGAAATCTGGACTGCGCCTGCGCGAACGCCCGTTCGATTTCGTGTTCATCGTTTTCTTTTGCTGGGCCTTCATTTCCTGTGTGATTAGCGACGCAATTCCCACGCTCGGTATTGTGCAAGCTCCGGATAGTCCGAACATCCTGGCTCAGTGGAACTATGCGTATGCGAGTGTCAACGACCCTCTGTTCTTGACCCCTCCCGTCTGGATGCGCTTCGTCACGGGACTTTCCGCTTTCGTCTATGCGCCGTTTTATCTCGTGCTGGTTTATGCGCTGATTCGAGGACGCAACTGGATACAGCTCCCGGCCGTCATCTACGCGACCCTCATTTCCGGCATCACCGGGGTCGTTGTTTTTGGTGTGGAATTCTTTGGCGAGCCGCAATGGCGCACACCGAATCCAATCGGGTTTTTGGCGTTCAATCTGCCTTACGTTCTCATTCCCCTACTACTACTCATTCGCATGCGAAAGCCCATGCCGTTTCTCCGCATTTCTGACGGCTTCATCGCGATTCCGACGTGCGCGTGAGAAACTTTGGATATGAGCGTGCGCACACCTGACCCCAATTCCGGCTGGCTGGGCGACGACGAACTCGCCGCCATTCGCCTGCGGCTGCCACTTCTCTATGTTGAGGCAGTTCCGGTTCGGGTGGATGGTCTCGGTGTCGTCACCGAGGTGGGTGTTCTTTTGCGGTCGAAGCCGTCGGGTGAAATGACCAGAACTATCGTGTCCGGGCGAGTTTTGTTTGGCGAGACGATTCGTGACGCACTCTTTCGACACCTCGAAAAAGACTTGGGGCCGATGGCCTTTCCACTTCTTCCGACCAGCCCGATTCCGTTTCACGTCGCCGAGTATTTCCCCTTTCCCGGTCTGAGTCCCTTCACGGATGATCGACAGCACGCGGTCTCACTCGCCTACGTTGTCCCCGTCACGGGGACATGCGAACCCCGGCAAGACGCCCTCGAAGTTACCTGGTTGACCCCGGAGGAGGCGGCGAGCGATTCGGTTGCCGTCGAGATGGAAGGCGGGCGAGGCACCCTGTTGCGCATGGCCATGGCGGCGATGGGTCGGGTTTAGTTTGAGAAGCTCTGTGCGATACGGGTTCAGCTAGAGGCGGCCAGTCGAGCCCGCTTGCGCATGGCACGAATAAGTGCGCGCCCGCGCAGTTGCCACATGGCCCACAAGCCAATCCAAACGAATGGCGTCATCCATCCGGCCCGCACGCGAAGGCGGTCCCGGTAGAGCGTCGTGCGGTCACCCATGGGTGATACCGCCATGCGGTGGTCCCAGACTTTGAGTCGAGTGAGTGGTCCGCTCATCGGGGCGCCCGAGTCGATGACCATACGCACATTCCCGGGGCGTTCCTCGTAGCGAACGTCGACGAGTTGTGTTCCGAGTGGAATGATGCCAAACAGCGAGAGCGCCACCAGGTGAGGCGTCCCGGCGACCCACCGTGAGGGGAATCCGCCCTTTTCACGCGAGCGAACGCGGATGAACGGACGAGCGGCGGCCCGCATCTGCGCGGGTCGTGACAGCGCATCCCAGACCGTCTCGACGTCGGCATCGAGCGTGATGCGCAAAAACACGTCCATGAGGTCTCCAAACCAGGTTCAGGCAACGTCGCGACGGTGCCACGTGATGAGGTTATCGCGATTGAATCCGCGACCACAGCGACCGCATGACAGGGGTCGCGTGGCGACACGAAATCGATAGAACTCGTGCCCGGCTGGGCAGTAGCCGACAATCGGTGCGAGGTCGGCCGCCGCGCTGCCGTCATGCGTGCGCGACCCGTCATACCCGAGTTCGCGTGCGATCGTGCGCCACTTGGTGCCGTGCCCGGCCTTCGCGCCGGCCAGTGCGTGCGCTACCTCGTGCAAAAGCACCTGTTTCACTTCGTCGTCGTCATAGCGCGCGGCGAGGTAGCGCGACAGCGAGATGCGTTTCTTGCCGAAGTCGCACAGCCCGGCCCGCATCTTGGCGTGATCGAAAGCGAACGTCCACTCTCTCGAATCCAAATGTTGCTCAATGAGTTCGTGCGCCCATGCGCGCACCTGGTCGAGGTCGGCCATGCTTACCGCTTTATCGCGAAGATGTTCTTGTTCGGACTGGGGCTTGGGATGGCCGTCGCGTCGGTGACGATGGGGGCATTCGCGACAAACTCGATGATTTCGGCACCGGAGAGGGCCGAGGCGGGATGCGGGCCGCCAGCCAAGAGTCGTGGGAGCATGTCGAGCAGCGCAACGGAGCGTGAGCCGACCAGCACGAGATTTCCGAAGCGCCGACCCTTGAGCACCTGGGCCTCGGCGATGACAATCACCTCGGGGAGCACACTCGCGAGTGTGGCGACTTGGGCGCGGGCGAAAGACAACCCGGGGCCATCCGCGACGTTAATCACGATAATGCCGTCGGGCGAGAGTAAAGCCGCAACCTCTCCGAAGAACTCGCGACTCGTCACATGGGCCGGTGTGCGTGCGCCGGCGAAGATATCAAGAACCACGAGGTCAACGGTGCCGCGCAGGCCGGCGGGCAGTTTGGCGAGGGTGGCGCGTGCATCCCCGTAGCGAAATCGAATGGATGCGCCCGCCGGCAACGGCGCATGCTCTCGCACGAAGTCAATCAAGTCGGCGTGCCGTTCGAGCACCTGCTGCCGGGATCCACTGCGCGTGAGCGCCACGTAACGCGGGAGGGTCAGTGCGCCTCCGCCGAGGTGAACGGCGGTGATGGGCTCGCCCGCGGGGCGAAACAGGTCGATCACGTGTCCGATTCGTCGTATGTATTCGAAGAACAGCTCGTCTTGCGCCTCGAGAAACACATGCGATTGTGGGGTGCCGTCAACCTCAAGAATGAGGGCACCGGGCTGGTAGGGGTCGGGCATCAGGACTGCTCGTTCACCCGAGTCGCGCAGTGTGATCTGCGGGTTTTCGGGCATGGTTGCTCCTCAACGCAAAATGTCATCGAATTGTAACTAGACAGGCGCACCCTCAGCGACCTATAGTTGTATTTTGCGCATCTAGGAATCAGCGTGCCCTCATATTGCGGTCGGCGTGCATACTCTCTCACCTTGTGGCTCACCAACGAAGCAGCCACAACTCGGTGGGTATTTGGCGTTCCACGGATGTGCGAATAACTAGTCCGACGTCGACTCGCAATGATGGCACATTTCTTGCCATTCGGAGGTATTTCCCTTGGCCGCTGCGCGCAACGCAAACAAGTCCCCCCAGAACGGTCGCGAGGCTTCGCGACTTTCGTTCGCCAAGATTCAAGACACCATCAAGGTTCCCGATCTGCTTGCGTTGCAGACCGAGAGTTTTGACTGGCTGGTCGGAAACGACGCCTGGAAGGCGCGCGTTGCCGAGGCCAAGAAAGCTGGGCGCACTGATGTGTCTGAGCGCATGGGTCTGGAAGAGATTTTTGAAGAAATCTCGCCGATTGAGAACAACGACCAGACAATGCAGCTGGCGTTCCGCAACCCGCAGCTCGAAGAAGAAAAGTACTCGATCGACGACTGCAAGAACCGCGGAAAGACGTACTCCGCACCTCTCTACGTCGAGGCGGAGTTCTTCAACACCGAGACCGGCGAAATCAAGACGCAGACCGTTTTCATGGGCGACTTCCCGCTCATGACCGAAAAGGGCACGTTCATCGTCAACGGCACGGAGCGCGTCGTCGTGTCCCAACTCGTTCGCAGTCCCGGTGTCTACTTCGAGCGCACGCTCGAAAAGACCTCCGACGTCGAGATTTACTCGGCACGCATGATTCCCAGCCGCGGTGCATGGCTCGAGTTCGAAATCGACCGTCGCAACCAGGTCGGCGTGCGCATCGACCGCAAGCGTAAGCAGTCGGTGACGGTGTTCCTGAAGGCACTCGGTCTCACGAGCGAAGACATCGAACGCGAGTTCGCCGGCTACGAGTCGATCGAGGCCACTCTCGAAAAGGACGCGATTCTTACCAAGGAAGACGCCCTCAAGGACATCTACCGCAAGCTGCGTCCGGGAGAGCAGGTGGCCACCGAGGCTGCTCGCGCACTCCTCGACAACTACTACTTCCAGCACAAGCGCTATGACCTGGCAAAGGTTGGTCGTTACAAGATCAACAAGAAGCTCGGTCTCGAGGCTCCGATCAGCGACTCCGTGTTGTCGGTCGACGACATCGTCGCCACGATTAAGTACCTCGTCGCGTTGCACGCCGGTGAGAAGACCATCAAGGGTCTTCGCGCAGG
>RFQD01000135.1 GCA_009925875.1 Microbacteriaceae bacterium
GAGTCGGGACGACACACTCGTGACGACCTCGTCGCCAATCGTGTCGCACCAGCTTCCGAGAGTTTCCGCTGACGGTCCTCCGTTGCCAAAAATGATGGCCGTGTCCTCTTTTACATTGAGCACATCGACGGCACTGATTGATGGATGAGCCACGCGCATGGCGTCTACGCCAAGTTCCTGTACGTACCAACGATCGCCACGAATAGTGACGTGTCGATCAGGATGTTCGCCAACAAGAATCCCGTGTCCGAAGCCCGCTCCCACGACGAAACATCGCCCCTCGATGCCCAGAATAGGGGCCGTGAGTGTCATGACGGGTCGCAACCCCAGCTCTGAAGCGGTGACGTGGTCAAAGGGTGAGATCCCGTAGGCCGCGATGCCGAAGCGCACAAAGTCCATTCGACCTTGGGAAAATCTGAGCCCGGCTGAGCTGGCGCCGAGGTGGAGCACGCCGGGTTCGAGTCCGGATTCGCGAGCCACGACTACAGCCGCAAGAAACTGTCGAAGGGATTCCTCATCGTCTTCTGGCGAGGCGTCGGCGAGGTGCGACCAAATGCCCTTGACGAAAAGCCGACCCTCGTTGTGAAGAGTGGCCGCTTCGGCGCACAACTGAGGCCAGAAAGATGCGGGAGCCCCGTTCCGAGTGAGTCCCGTATCGATTTTGAGATGCACGACCACGCGGTGGCCACCGGAGGAGGCTCGAGCCGCCGAAGCTAACTCGGCAAGCGAGGAAATTCCCAGGTCAATTCCGTTTTGCGCCGCCAGGCGAAAGTCGTCTTGATCACCGAGCAGCCACGCGAACAACGGCGCGGTGATACCCCGACTGCGAAGAGCCACTCCTGAAGAGACCTCGAGAACCGCCAGGGCCGTCGCCCCGGAAGACAGAGCTGTTTCGGAAACCTCAACGAGTCCATGTCCGTAAGCGTTTGTTTTGACTGCAAGCATGACTTCCGCAGGTGCAATGAGTGCGGAGAGCGCCGAAATGTTGTGCCTGAGATGTGAATGGTCAATAGTGACCGTCGGCTGAATCAAGGTCATGACGCGACCGACAGTTCGAGGGAACGAGTCACGCGCGGCCCAATCGTGGAGTGGATTGCAACTCCGGGCACTCCCGTCAGACGGCTCCAATCTGCGATGGATGGATTGCCCGCAACCGGGTTGCCCCACAGAACAGCGGTGTCACCGGGCTGAGCTTCGCCATCCCCGAGGTCGACGACGAACTGATCCATCGCAACGCGCCCAGCAATGATTCCCGTCGCGGAACCAATCCGGACCGGGCATCGGCTGGAGGAACGTCTCAACACGCCGTCGGCGTATCCGAGAGCAACCAGTGCGACCGTTGACTCGCCAGTCGTTTCGTAGGTATACCCGTATGAAATTCGTTGACCCGCGGGAACGCGCTTGACGTTGATGACGGTTCCAGAAAACGTCGTAAAACCGGGTTTTCCCTGTGCAAGCCCCAAAAGTTCTTCGCCCGAAATGACGTCGTACTCGCCAGCTCCCTTTAGGGGTGTGTTGTCGAACAAAAACTCAGACGCACCAAGATCGCGCAACACCGAGATGACTAAGTCGGCGGTTAACCCATACGCGTCCGCGCGCATATCGATAATTGCGTGCGGGCGAGAGCCTAAGAGTTCTTTCACATGCGACTCAAAACGAGTCACGTCCAGCACGAGATGACGAGGCGGCCCAGCCACAACAGGTGGGGAAGATTAGTCGCGAGTAGACGGGGTGAGTCGGTGACTTTCGTCGTGCCAGGTCACGCCCATGCCCGAGAGTTTCTCGCGGTGCTTGTTGCCGTGGTGTGCGCAGAACAAGAGTTCACTGCCGTTTGCAAGGGTGGCGCGCATGTATGCCTGAGCGCCGCAGCTGTCGCAGCGATCCCGAGACGACAACTCGTACACGACGTCGTTTTCGGTTTCAGTCGTTGTAGCAGACATATCTTCTCCCTTGCACGAGTGGGGGAACCCACACACATATGTAACCATGAAGCACGGACATCCATCGCGTAGTCCCCCCGCATTTCGCTCAGCGCGTAGGAATCCCCAGCCACGGCGGTGCGTTCGAGGCGCCGGGATTTCCGCAGCTACGCTAAACCACGGGTCGATTTGTCGTGCCGAGACCGCGGTCACGATCCGCTAGCGAAAGAGGTAACCCGTGTCGTCCGAGTACTCCGCCCGCCACCTCTCCGTCTTGGAGGGACTTGAGGCTGTGCGTAAGCGGCCAGGAATGTACATCGGATCGACTGACTCTCGCGGACTCATGCACTGCCTGTGGGAGATCATCGATAACTCCGTTGACGAGGCTCTCGGTGGTTTTGGCAACGCAATCGACATCGTGCTTCATCCTGACTCCAGTGTGGAAGTTCGCGACACCGCTCGCGGAATCCCGGTTGACATCGAGCCGAAGACGGGACTGAGCGGTGTCGAAGTTGTCTTTACCAAGTTGCACGCGGGTGGAAAATTCGGCAGCGGGTCGTATGCGGCCTCCGGCGGTTTACACGGCGTGGGAGCATCTGTCGTCAACGCGTTGTCATCCCGACTCGATGTCGAAGTCGACCGGGATGGAAAAACATGGGCGATGTCCTTTCATCGCGGCGAACCTGGACTATTCGATGATTCGCAGGGGCGATCCCCGGAATCACCTTTCACGCCGTTTCAAGAAAGCAGTGAACTTCGGGTTGTGGGAAAAGTCGCGAAGGGAGTGACGGGTACGCGCGTTCGCTATTGGGCCGACTCTCAAGTTTTTACTCCGGGGGCAAGTTTTCAATTCGAGGAGCTCGCTGATCGAGCGCGTCAAACCGCGTTTCTCGTTCCTGGGCTGACCGTGAAGATTGTGGACGAGCGAACCCAGATACCGATTGAGCAGGAGTTTTCGTTCCTCGGGGGTATCAGTGAATTCGTTGAATTTCTCGCACCTGATGAGGCCGTCACGAGTACGTGGCGTCTCACCGGGGAGGGAACCTTCCGAGAGACGGTTCCAGTTCTCGGAGATGACGGCAATATGACCGCACAAGAATTGGAACGAACGTGTGCGGTCGACATTGCAGTGCGTTGGGGGACAGGCTACGACACGACGATCAACTCGTTCGTCAACATCATCTCCACCCCCAAGGGTGGCACTCATCAGTCCGGTTTTGAGCAAGCCTTGCTCAAGGTTCTCCGCGCGCAAGTCGAAGCAAATTCGCGGCGGCTCAAAGCGGGCAACGACAAGTTGGAGAAGGATGACGTGGTGACGGGACTGACCGCCGTCGTCACCGTTCGTCTGCCCGAGCCTCAGTTCGAGGGCCAAACGAAAGAGGTGCTTGGCACTCCCGCGGTGCGTCAGATTGTTGCAAATGTTGTCACGACCGCACTCACCGAACGATTGACTTCCGGAAAAAGGGACGACAAGAGTCAGGCCGCACTTCTCCTCGAGAAAGTGGTCTCCGAGATGAAAGGTCGAATTTCGGCCAGAACCCTCAAAGAAACTCAACGTCGAAAAAATGCATTGGAGTCGTCAAGTCTCCCCGCAAAGCTCGTCGACTGTCGGAGTAATGCGGTTGAACAGTCCGAGCTCTTCATTGTTGAAGGCGATTCCGCTCTCGGGACCGCCAAACTCGCGCGCAACAGCGAGTTTCAGGCCCTTCTCCCCATCCGCGGCAAGATTCTGAATGTTCAAAAAGCAAGCGTTTCAGACATGTTGAACAACTCGGAATGCGCATCCATCATTCAAGTTATTGGTGCTGGTGCCGGCAACGGTCGAACTTTCGAGAACTTCGACCTTTCTGCGGCGCGCTACGGAAAAGTCATTCTCATGAGCGACGCCGACGTTGATGGGGCGCACATCCGCACCCTATTACTCACCTTGTTTTTTCGGTACATGCGCCCACTCATCGAGGACGGGCGAGTTTTTGCGGCAGTTCCTCCGCTTCATCGCGTTGTCATCACAAATCCTGGATCCAAGCCGAACGAGACCGTCTACACCTATTCCGAGAAACAACTTCACGAAACGCTTGCCTCCGTCAGTAAATCGGGCCGAAAGTATCAGGAGCCGATTCAGCGGTATAAGGGACTTGGCGAAATGGATGCCGACCAGTTAGCGCTCACGACAATGGACCGCGAAAAGCGCACGTTACGTCGCGTGGGGATTGACGATGCCGCGATGGCATCGGAAATTTTCGAGCTCCTGATGGGGAACGAAGTTGCTCCACGTCGTGATTTCATAATCGCGGGCTCGAGTCAGCTGACGCGTGAGCGAATCGACGTCTAGCGCGTAATCGTGATCGTGGTCGTGCCGGTCCTGATCAGGACACGGTAAGGTCGTCGCTCCCGAGATAGGAAATTTCCGCGGATACCTTTTCGCCCGATGCGTCTCGTTTCTGATTGACCTGGGGAAGTTCACGTGGACTGCCGTCGAGTCCATTGGCTCGAGGGGAACCGGGGCCAACCCAGGCCACCGCGACGGCATCTTCCCCTTTAAGTAGCGTCTGGGCGCGAACGCCACC
>RFQD01000136.1 GCA_009925875.1 Microbacteriaceae bacterium
GACGGTGCCGGCCTCGCGGGCGTCGCGCAGGATTTCGACGGCGCGCTCGCGACGATTGTCAGAGAGGTCGGACAACTTGTGAAAGAGCACGCCCTCGAGGTGGTCTACTCCCAGCTGACTCATGGATTTTCCGAAAAGGCTCTCGCTCGTGGGAACACTTCCATCGACCGCGAGTGAAAACTTGGTGACATATCGTCTGTTCGCGGACGAGGACATGCCCTCTGGGCTCCAGTCACTCGTCAAGTTTCCTAATCGTTCCTGGGCGGTACCGTAATCCGCAGCCGTGTCGAAAAGCGTGATCCCCGCCCGATGTGCGGTGTCGAGAATCCCTCGAACCACATCGTCGCTCGGCGCTCCGTGAGTGTTCGTTATCCCGTAGTCGACTCCGAAGGCCACCGTGCCGAGTCCGAGCTCAGGCATGGGGATTGACTTTCCCGAGCATGACAACATCGTCACGCGCGCCGGAATTGAGCGAGACCTGGCTTCGGAGGAGGCCTTCTCGAGAAAACCCACAGGTTTCAAATGCACGGATTGATGCCACGTTCGACGCATACGCTCCCGCACACACTTTGGCTAACTTGACGGTGTCAAATGCCCATGCCGTGACGGCCGCGATCGTTTCGGTTGCCACACCCTTCCCCCACCAATCTTTCGAACCAATGAACAGACCAATGGATGCCGTGCTGTGGTGCGAATTGATGGGGCCGAGTTTGATGTTGCCGATGTGTTCGCGAGTGTCGTTCGTCACGATGGCCAATAAATATGAATCGGTTGATGCCAACAGTGAGGTCACGTAATGGCGGAGCTGAAGCAGATCACCCACCGGCGCGAATCGTGTTTCGAGGAACGCCGTTGTGTCGTCATCGGAGAGCCATCGCAAATATGTGTCCGTGGCGAAATCTTCGTCGAGACACACCAAGGAGAATCTCTCCGTCTCAAGCGGCTTCTGCAGAATCACGAGTGGGTCCCGCCGGGCACGAAGGGGCACTGTCGTGCGGGTAAAATCGACACGCTCCATTATCCCGAAAACCTCAGAGAATCATGGCGGGCATGACATACGCACTCACGATTGTCGCCAGTTACGACCCTGCCTACCTGCGCATTGCCGAAAGCCTGGTGCTCGAAGACATCAGGTTGGGACACACGGCTCTCGTTCTCGATACTTCGCCGCTATCGCCCGTGCCCGCTGAGTCGTTTCACCGTCCCACGTTGCACACCTTTGGACTGAGGCATCCCGGGCACGATATCGCGAAACGGATGACGAGTCTCGGCGCTGAGTATCTCGATGTTCGGGACGTGCTGAAAGAGGCGCCTGCGCTGCAGCTCACCGAAACGCATGGAGAGCTCCTGAATATCGCTGTGGAGTCTGCCCTCATCACGTATTACCGAACAGATCGGCCCAACCGCCGCATTCGACGAGTACGGAGAATTGCCGAGGCCCTCTTCCGTGAGGGTGAGCAAATCTACTCCGCGGTGCGGTTTCTGCTGACCAGCCGGCAGGTCGTAAAGATGAACGTGGCAAACGGTCGGTTTCCCGCACAGAAGATGGCCTTTCTTGCTGCTCAAGAAAGCGCCGTGGCGACGGTCCACTTTGAAAAGGGCGAGACTCCGAGTGGCGCCTACGTTCAGCCCTACGCACCACAGAACCGACTGGTGTCTCAAGGTTCGGTGACGAACGTGTTGGCGGGCTTATCCAAACGAGACATCATCGAAACGGCGGACGTCTGGCTCGCCCGCCGCGCTCCATCGACGGCGTCGTCCAACGAGTTCTCGGCCAACTGGGTCAATACGGTCCCGCACGCCGTCGCGCATCGACCGAAGCCACAAATGGCTGTCGGATTCTTCACGTCGTCTCAAGACGAGTTCCTGTTTCTCGGACCCGAGTGGCAATTGCATCGATGGGAATCCCAATTCGAGGCATTCGATGCGCTGCTCACCTACTTCGAAAAACTCGGAGCCCTGTGTTACTTGCGCGTGCATCCGAATCTCGCAACAAAAGCGCATGAGTGTTTTTTGAGGGAGCGAGCCGACCTGCGCTTGCTCGCGCAAAAACACCCGAATCTGATTGTCATCACGCACGACAACCCGGTGAGTTCCTATGCTCTGCTCGACGTTTCGGATGCCGTGGTGGTGTGGGACTCGACGATTGGGCTCGAGGCAAGTGCGCGCGGGATTCCCGTATGGACGTGCGCAGCGTCCCGCTACGGGGAAGTCGCCGACGTGCGCGAAGTTTTTGGTTCTGATGACCTCACAGCGAAGAAAATGAGCCCATGGAAAGTGGATTCGTTTGGCGCCAAGAAGTTCATTGCCTATTTGGTCAAGCGTGACCGAGAGGTCGATCTGTCGAGACCGGGCTGGGAAACGTGGGATGTGAGCCGGCCTCCTCGGGCCGTCGCGTTAGCGGCCCTCCTCGTCTCGGGCGGTAATCCGTCGATAAGGGATGCGATAGCCGCAACGGTCGACGTGTGGCGCCATCGCAGTCGTGAATTTAACCGTGCGAGTCTTCGCGCAAAAAAGCGGAGATAGATCACACAAGCGCGGTCATTGCATCGACCACTCGTGTGGCCCCACGTCCATCAAACGAACTCAGACAGTTTTGCGAGATGGTCCGTCGAAGCTCTTCGTCGCTCAGCAACGAGCGGAGCGCGCCTTCAATCTGAACAACGAGATCCTGCTCGGTCACGCTGGCGGGGTCAATCCCCCAGGCCAGTCCTCGATCCGTGAGTTCGCGCAGGCCCGTCCGTTGATTCTCGACGACGCTCAGCAAGACCGACGGAATGCCCAACGTGCAGAATTCCCACGACGACGTTCCGGCTGCCGACACGGCGACATTCGCTCGAGCGAGCAGCGCGGGAAGATTACGCGTCGGCGTCAGTACCTGAAATCCGGGCCGGTCTTTCGTCAGAGTCATGACCTCGGCGTGCCACGCCGGCGCAGTGACAATGGTTGCGGTCACGGGTGAATCTAGCGCGCAAATCGCTCGGGTCACGGGAACGATGGTGCCCGTTGGATCGCTTCCTCCCATGACTGCAACTACATGCGGGGAGTCTGTCGTGAATTGCCACGGGCGATCGCGACGAACCGAGACAATTGCCGCGCGCACAAGGGCGTACCGTGAGCCTGCGAGAAGTCGGCTTCGAACATCCACGGGCCAGGACAGGTCTTCTGCACCGATGTTGTGATCGAGAAAAAGGTCCGCGTCGATGGAGCGGTCGTCACCGTCGACGATGGCGAGAACCCGTGTCTTGGCTCGGCAGGCGGATATCGCCGTGTCTCGAATCTCATAAGAATCGACAACGAGCCAATCGGGCGCGACTGACCCCACGAGCTCGGTGTCGAGGGAATGTTGTGTGACGTGCACCACCTCGAGGCCCCGCTCATCGACGAGTTCATCGAGCCACGCCACTCCGGAAGTGTTCGTGGCCAACACAACATGATGACCGGCGGATTGGAGTGCTTCCGCAAGTGTGAGGCATCGCATGACGTGGCCTGTGCCCTGTGTTGCCGAAGCATCAGCGCGGAGGAGCACCTTCACGATGAAAATCCTCTCGACGGGTGAATCGTCAGCGACCCTGACACTCCGTCATCGTTTGGTAGGCTCGCATAGTTGTAAATCGGCTCTGAGCCCAATTTTTCGGAGGTTTGGCTTTGTCCATTCTAGAAGGTTCGTCAATCCTCATCACGGGTGGCACCGGTTCGTTCGGTAAGGCCTTCATTGAGTACGCACTCGCGCACCTCAACCCGAAGAAGATCGTGATTTTTTCTCGTGATGAACTCAAGCAGTACGAAGTACGCCTGCGATTCAATCACGACCCGCGTCTGCGGTTTTTCCTCGGAGACATTCGTGACCAGCATCGGTTGATGCGTGCCTTGCACGGTATCGACTACATCGTGCATGCGGCTGCCCTTAAGCAAGTAGACACCGCGGAATACAACCCGTTTGAGTATGTTCAAACCAACATCATCGGATCGCAAAACGTCATCGAGGCGGCCATCGACACGGGAATCAAAAAAGTCGTCGCTCTCTCAACGGACAAAGCGTCGAGCCCGCTCAACCTCTACGGTGCGACGAAACTCGCTGCAGACAAGCTCTTCCAGTCGGCGAATCACTATGCCGCCGGTTATGAGACGCGTTTTTCGGTGGTCCGCTACGGAAACGTCATGGGGAGCCGCGGTTCGGTCATCCCGTTCTTCAAAGAACTCGCTGCCAAGGGGGAGTCGCTTCCCATCACCGATGAGCGCATGACGCGATTCTGGATCACGCTACCTCAGGCCGTGCAGTTCGTAGTCGACTCGTTCGACTCGATGGTGGGTGGTGAGCTGTACGTGCCGCGTATTCCCAGCATGAGAATTCTCGACCTGGTTGAGGCCGTTGCTCCGGGATCGAAAACCCACACGGTGGGAATTCGCCCGGGAGAGAAGCTCCACGAGGAAATGATTTCGGAGGACGACAGTCGCCGCACTCTGTTGCTGAAGG
>RFQD01000137.1 GCA_009925875.1 Microbacteriaceae bacterium
GGAAGAGGGCCTCGGCTACGCCATCCGTGAGGGTGGCCGCACCGTGGGCGCTGGTACGGTCACGAAGATCCTCAAGTAGTCACGTCGACTACTCACGAGTGTGGGGTCGGGCATGTGCCCGGCCCCTTTCTCGTTAACTTCTGCGCGCAGGCGCGACTGCCTCGTCATGCGGCGAACGTTGGCCCCCCGCGTTCGGTATCGTCGAAACCGTGAGCGCACGCGAAAACCTGAGCAGAAAACGTCGCGCGTTGCGTGCTGTGATGTTCGTCATTTTGGGCGCCGCCGCGCTCAGCGCGCTCGCTTTCATTTTGCGCGCGCAGCCAGCGGTCGACGAGTTCATGACCCGGTACTCGGGTGTCGTGGTGCCGACCCTGGACGCTCCCATCGGCATCCCGGTGTGGCTCAGCGTGACGCACTTCTTGAACACGCTGTTCTTGTTGTTGATCATCCGCACTGCACTGTCGATCCGGTCGAAGAAGCGCCCGCCCGCGTTCGTCACGCCACGGCGCGGCGTGCTCGGCCAGCCCCCTCGCCGCATCGGCATCAACGTGTGGTTGCACAACACGGTTGATGTGCTCTGGATCGTGAATGGTGCCGTCTACATCACCCTCCTGTTCACAACAGGTCAGTGGATGCGCATTGTTCCCACAACGTGGGAAGTCTTCCCGAATGCGATCTCAGCCGCGTTGCAGTACCTCACGTTCACCTGGCCGGTCGAGAATCCGTGGGTCGCATACAACAGCTTGCAGGTGCTCGCGTATTTCGGGGTGGTGTTCGTGCTTGCGCCGCTCGCCATCGTCACGGGCTTACGACTCTCGTCTGCGTGGCCTCTGGATGCGCCACGCCTGAACCGCGTGTTGCCTGAGCAGCCCATCCGCAGACTTCATAACCTCGTGTTGTTCTTGTTTTTGGCGTTCATCGTGGTGCACGTCGATCTCGTGCTCTTCACCGGCGCGGTGCACAACCTCAACGTGATGTACGCCGCGAGCAACGACGTGAGCTGGATGGGCACCGTCATCTTTATCGCCTCGCTCGCGGTGCTCGCCGCCGTGTGGTTCGCGCTCACACCGTCGGTGCAGAAGAAGCTTGCCGGGCTCACGGGCACGGTGCGCTAGTTCAGGCGACACGCCCGGGTTGCACGCAATACCGCATCTATGCCAGACTTATGCGGTTCGACATTCTTCACCTCGTGTGGGGATCACTGCCAGGCAGTGCATAGTGCATCGAAATCATTCGACATCGCTAGGCCGCGGGTAGAGAACATCGCCACGCCTCATCGTTGAGTCGCTGGGCATCCAGCGGCAAGACCGTGTGTGCGAGTTGTTTCTCGCGTGCGCGAAAAAGTGATGCGTGGTGGCTCTTGGATGATTGTGTCTGCCGAGACCGCACCCCGTGAAAGCGGGCTGTGATTTGGGCAGACGAATCGAAGAAGAGCTTTGACATCAGAACAGTGGTGCGTAACTGCGATAAGCAAGCGTGTTGCTTTGCGTCCAATGCGGGAAACCGTACGACGCCTTACAGAGAGAGAGTCCGTTCATGGCGGGACAGAAGATCCGCATTCGGCTTAAGTCGTATGACCACGAAGTCATCGACAACTCGGCGCGAAAGATTGTCGACACCGTGACCCGTGCGGGTGCAACGGTCGTTGGCCCCGTGCCGCTTCCCACGGAGAAGAACGTGGTGTGTGTCATCCGTTCACCTCACAAATACAAAGACAGCCGCGAGCACTTCGAGATGCGCACTCACAAGCGTCTGATTGACATCATCGACCCGACGCCGAAAGCCGTCGACTCGCTGATGCGTCTCGACCTCCCGGCCGACGTCAACATCGAGATCAAGCTCTAAGGACCGCCATGACTACGCAGAACAAGACCGTTAAGGGTCTGCTCGGCACGAAGCTTGGCATGACTCAGGTGTGGGACGAGAACAACAAGCTCGTGCCCGTGACCGTTATCGAAGTCTCTCCCAACGTGGTGACGCAGTTGCGCACCGTTGAGAAAGATGGATACGCGGCGGTGCAGATCGCTGCCGGCGCCATTGACCCCCGCAAGGTGAACAAGCCCGAAGCCGGGCACTTCGCCAAGGCTGGTGTGACTCCGCGTCGCCACCTCACCGAGGTGCGCACCGCCGACGCCGACAGCTACAGCGTGGGCCAGGAACTGACCGTTGATGGTCTGTTCGAGGCCGGCCAGAAGGTCGACGTCGTCGGAACCAGCAAGGGTAAAGGCACCGCCGGTGTCATGAAGCGCCACAACTTCAAGGGCGTCTCTGCTTCGCACGGTTCGCACCGTAACCACCGCAAGCCCGGTTCGATTGGTGCTTCGTCGACTCCGTCTCGCGTGTTCAAGGGCATGCGCATGGCCGGTCGTATGGGTGCCGAGCGCGTCACCGCGATGAACCTGCTGGTTCACTCGGTGGACGCCGAGAAGAACCTCATCTTGGTCAAGGGTGCCGTTCCCGGCGCACGGGGCCGTCTCGTTTTCGTCCGCAACGCAGTGAAGGGGGCGTAGTCCATGGCTAACGCAACCATCGACGTCGTCGACCTCCAGGGAAAGAAGACCGGAACGGTTGACCTTCCTGCCGAGCTGTTCGACGTTGCCGCCAACGTTCCGCTCATCCACCAGGTTGTTGTCGCGCAGCTCGCTGCCGCTCGCCAGGGAACACACAAGGTCAAGGGCCGCGGTGAGGTCTCGGGTGCTGGTCGCAAGCCGTTCAAGCAGAAGGGAACCGGTCGCGCTCGTCAGGGCTCGATCCGTGCACCTCACATGACCGGTGGTGGCATCGTTCACGGGCCAGTGCCGCGCAGCTACGCTCAGCGCACGCCCAAGAAGATGATTGCTGCTGCTCTGCTCGGCGCCCTCTCGGATCGCGCTCGCGGAAGCCGCATTTTCGCCGTCGAGGCGTTCGGCGCTGACAAACCGAAGACCAGCGTTGCCGCCGCGTTCCTCTCGACGGTCACGTCGGGTCGCAACCAGCTCATCGTGACGGCGAAGGGCGACGAGCTCACCCTCAAGGCCGTGCGCAACATCCCGACCGTTCACGTCATCACGTATGACCAGCTCAACGCCTACGACGTGCTCGTGAGCGACGACGTTGTCTTCACCAAGGACGCTCTCGAGTCGTTCATCGGTGCCAAGAAGAAGGAAGAGGTCGCCGCATGACCGAGACCAACAAAGACCCGCGCGACGTCATCATCGCACCGGTCGTTTCGGAGAAGAGCTACAGCCTGATTGACGAAGGAAAGTACACCTTCCTCGTTGACCCGCGCTCGAACAAGACCGAGATCAAGCTCGCGATTGAGAAGATCTTCAAGGTCGAGGTCGCATCGATCAACACGCTGAACCGCACGGGCAAAAAGCAGCGCACCAAGTTCGGCATCGGAAAGCGCAAAGACACCAAGCGCGCGATCGTCACCCTCAAGTCCGGTTCCATCGACATCTTCACGGCCGTTGGCTAAGAGACGTCCAGAGAACTCAAGGAAAAGCAATGGCAATTCGTAAATACAAGCCGACTACGCCGGGTCGCCGCGGTTCGTCCGTCGCCGACTTCGCGGAGATCACACGCTCGACGCCCGAGAAGTCCCTGCTGCGTCCGCTGCCCAAGACGGGTGGACGTAACAACCAGGGTCGCATCACGACGCGTCACATCGGTGGTGGCCACAAGCGCCAGTACCGCATCATCGACTTCCGTCGCAACGACAAAGATGGCGTGCTGGCCAAGGTCGCTCACATTGAGTACGACCCCAACCGCACCGCTCGCATCGCGCTCCTGCACTTCGCAGATGGCACGAAGCGTTACATCCTCGCCCCGAACAAGCTGTCGCAGGGTGACATCATCGAGTCGGGCGCTGGTGCCGACATCAAGCCGGGCAACAACCTTCCGCTGCGCAACATCCCCACGGGTACCGTCGTGCACGCGATTGAGTTGAAGCCGGGTGGAGGCGCCAAGATTGCTCGCTCGGCCGGAACGTCGGTTCGTCTCGTCGCCAAGGACGGCCCCTACGCCCAGCTGCGCATGCCCTCGGGTGAAATCCGTAACGTGGATGCCCGTTGCCGCGCCACCGTTGGCGAGGTCGGCAATGCCGAGCAGTCGAACATCAACTGGGGTAAAGCTGGCCGCATGCGTTGGAAGGGCGTTCGCCCGACCGTTCGTGGTGTTGCCATGAACCCCGTAGACCACCCACACGGTGGTGGTGAGGGCAAGACGTCCGGTGGACGTCACCCGGTGAGCCCGTGGGGTAAGAAAGAAGGCCGCACGCGCCACGCAAACCGCGAAAGCGACAACCTCATCGTCCGCCGCCGTTCGACCGGCAAGAAGCGTTAGTAGGAATAGAAGATGCCACGTAGTCTCAAAAAAGGCCCCTTCGTTGACGAGCACCTGCTTCAGAAGGTCGTCAAGCAGAACGAAGCCAACACCAAGAATGTGATCAAGACCTGGTCGCGTCGATCGATGATTATCCCCG
>RFQD01000138.1 GCA_009925875.1 Microbacteriaceae bacterium
GAGCCCACCAATGAGCCACAGCACCCACGACGGCGCCACTTCGCGCTTGCGGAAGATGAGCGCAAGCACATAAATCACAATGACGACGGCCAACTTCACGCCAATTTTCGCGTTGTTCACGGTCTCGCCGTCAATCAAACCGGCCGAGTAGATTCCCACCAGCGCGATTCCGGTGATGATCTGCAGAAGTGCGCCGTCGAGCATGCCACGCATGACGCGACCCGTGCCCTTGACGATGTCTCGGATCTGAACCAGGAACGAACCCAGCAAAAACGCGAGCCCAATGAAGTGAAGAATGATGAGGATGTTGACCAAGATTTGCATGAGGTCAGCCTACTTCGTTGTCAGTGAGCGCAACGTGTGAGCCTGCTGGAGTGCAGCCATCGCTGCTTCCTCGCCCTTATCTTCACGTGACCCAGGAAGTCCGGCACGGTCGAGACCCTGCTGCTCGTCATCGAGAGTGAGTACGCCAAAGCCCACGGGTTTACCCGTCGCCAAGGTCACCTGTAACAGACCACTCGTGGCTGCGTCGGACACGTACTCAAAGTGGGGTGTACCCCCACGGATGATCACACCGAGCGCCACCGCCGCGTCCGCTCCATTTTCGAGCGCGACCTGACACGCGAGGGGCAGTTCAAAAGACCCGGCTACCCGAACGAGTGTGTGCCCGCCGAATCGAGCGCGCGGATGGCACCGGCAATCAGGCCTTCAGAGATTTGGTCATGCCAGAGACCCGCAACAATGACGACGTGTAATCCCGTGCCGTCGACGTGGAGTGTGGACGTGGGCGAACCGTGTCCGGCCATTAGTTGTTGACCGCCTTCGGAATGACGAGGTTTTCGAGAATGGGAAGCACGGGCGGGAGCTGGTGACCCATGCGGTCGCGCTTTACGTCGAGATAACCGACGTTGAAGTCACCCAAACCGACCACCAGTGGCACGAGACCGTCGATGCGGATGCCGTGCTCGGCAAGTTGACGCTGCTTTTCGGGATTATTTGAGAGCAAGTTCACCGACTCGATACCGAGGTCAGCCAGCATTCGGGCGGCCGCGGTGTAATCCCGGGCATCGGCGGGAAAACCGAGCGCGAGATTGGCGTCAAGAGTGTCGTAGCCCTCCTCTTGAAGACGATAAGCCTTGAACTTATTGATGAGGCCAATACCTCGACCCTCGTGCCCGCGCATATACAAGACGATGCCACCATCACGAGAAATGGTGCGAAGCGCTTCGTCGAGTTGCGGACCACACTCGCACTTCAGCGAACCCAGGGCTTCGCCGGTGAGGCACTCAGAGTGCACGCGAACGAGTGCCCCGTTTCGACGAGGTGTGCCCGAGATAATCGCCACGTGGTCAGCGCCGGTCATATTGTCGCGGTAACCGCGGAACGTGAGCAGTCCAAACTCGGTCGGGACCTGTGTTTCGACTTCGAAGCTCACTCGATTCATGCTGAGTTGCTCGGTTGACGGACGATCAATGCCGTGTTCATCAATCCACTCGATGAGCGCTGCCACCGTCGTCACGGGGAGTCCGACCTCGCGCCCCAGTGCAACCAGACCGGGCATGCGCATCATCTCGCCCGAATCCTCGACCAGTTCGGCGATCACGGCGGCCGGACGCAAACCCGCGAGCAGCAGCAAGTCGATGGCGGCCTCGGTGTGACCGGCACGTTGGTGCACGCCGCCGTCGACTGCCCGCAAGGGCAAGATGTGGCCGGGCCGAACCAGGTCGTGCGCGACCGACTCGGGGTTTGCCAACACGCGGAGAGTGAGAGCTCGGTCCGCAGCACTGATTCCCGTGGAGACGCCCTCTCGGGCATCCACGGTTACCGTGTAGGCGGTTGTTCGACGATCCTCGCTGTGCTCAAACATGACGGGCAAGTTCAGTCGGTCCGCGATGTCACGCGAAACCGGGGCACACAAGAGACCCGACGAGTGGCGCACAATCCAGGCCACCCATTCGGGTGTCGCTAACTCGGCGGCAAGAATCGCGTCGCCCTCGTTCTCTCTCCCCTCATCGTCTGCGACAATGACGGGTTTGCCGGCCCGCAGTGCGTCGAGCACGTCGGGCATGGGGCTGAGTGTGATTTCGCTCATGAGTGAGCTCCTTTGTTCGCGGATGTGTGAAATGAAAGCATGCGTTCGACGTGACGGGCCACGATGTCCGTCTCGATGTTGACCCGATCCCCGACAACACGCTCGCCGAGAGTTGTGGCGACGAGCGTCTCGGGAATCAATGAAACTTCGAACCACTGTTCTGGTTCGGATGCGCCGCTAATGTCGCTCACCGTGAGGGAAATCCCGTCGACGCAAATCGAACCCTTGTTGACGACCAGCGGTGCGAGCTCGGGCGTGAGAGCGAAGCGAACGACTCGCCATTGCTCGCCCGGTCGAACCTCGGTGACGACAGCCGTGCCGTCGACATGACCCTGAACGATGTGACCGCCCAGCCGGTCGCCCGCCTTGGCGGCGCGCTCGAGGTTGACGGAGAGCCCGGGTGCAGCGTCCCGCAGGGTGCTCATCGCCAGCGTCTGCGCCATGACGTCGGCCGTGAATGAGTCGCTCGATTGGTCGATGACCGTCAAACAGACACCGCTGACCGCAATGGAATCGCCATGACCGGCGTCACTCACAATCTTTGCGCCGCGAATGGTGAACCGTTCGCCGTCGCCCGCCGGCTCGCGGTGCACGATTTCGCCAAGTTCTTCAATGAGCCCGGTAAACATCAGGCCGCCTTTCTGTCAGAGGTCGTGGATGCGCGCGCACGTCGAGCGCTGATGAGAATGTCGTCGCCGAGTGCCTCGGTCGAGTCAACGAGCAGATCGATGCCGTCGCTCAACGTTGAGACGCCGATGTCGGTCACCGCAAGACGGTTTCCTCCGAGGAGAACGGGGGCAAGAAAAATGAAGAAACGATCGGCCAAGCCGGCAGCAATGAAGGCGCTCGCGAGCGTCGGCCCACCTTCGACATAGAGCGAGTGAATTCCACGCTCACGCAATTCGACGAGGGCCGATCGCAAATCGCGCGTGCGCAGATACAGGGCCTCTCGGGGGTGTTGACCGAGTTGCTCACCGACAACCTCGCGTTCACCAAAAACGATAGGAACCGGCTGATGCGCGTAGAGCGACCCATCAGGCAACCGCGCCGTAAGTGACGGGTTGTCGGCGAGTACGGTCGACGTGCCAACCGCAATGGCGTCGTGTTCGCTGCGCTGCTGATGGACGCGCTCTCGAGCGGCCACCCCAGAAATCCACTGGCTCGTGCCGTCATTTGCTGCCGCACGGCCGTCAAAACTGGAGGCCCATTTGATTGTCACCACCGTACGACCGAGAGCCGCACTGTCGTACCAATCGCGCACGACGCGCATGACGTCATCCGCGCAGACACCCGCAATGACTTCGATCCCGGCCTCGCGCAGCTTGTCGCCTCCCCCGCCCTCGACATCACCAGGATCGCTGAGGCCGAAGACAACTCGAGAAACCCCGACCGCAATGAGCGCGTCGGCGCACGGTCCCGTGCGACCGGTGTGGTTGCAGGGCTCGAGCGTCACGACAAAAGTTGCGCCGCGAACCTGCGCAGGAGAGAGCCTCGACAGTGCATCGACTTCAGCGTGCGGAGTGCCCGCGCCGCGGTGCCATCCTTCGGCGATGACCGCGCCATGCGCATCCAGCACCACGCATCCGACGCGTGGGTTGGCGTTGTGCGCCGGACCATTTAGCGACAGCTCGACGGCGCGACGCATGATGGACGCGTAGTCGGCACCATGTGCCGACTCTGGGCCGTTCACCGAGGTCTCGGGTGTCATCTGTCGTTTCCGTTTCGCCTGAATTTTTCTGGCGACGTACTCCGGGAACGCACATGCGCGTCAATGACGCACAGCGCAACGCACGAGATGACCTCGTGACGCGCTACCTCTCATCCGGACTTTAACCGTCGGTCCCGGAATTCCACCGGCTCGGCCTGTGATGCGTCACCCGGATGGGTGGGCCTCAAGGTTCGCGGACTTTTACCGCCGGTTCAGACTTACACTGACCCCGGAGCGCGTTGCTCTATGTAGTAAACAGCGTATACCGCGAATGATTCCCACCGGGGAAATTTTTGTTTGCTCAGCGCGAACCTGAAAAAAGCCTGTTTAGTGGCGAGGGAGCAACCCGACTCGGTCGTAGACGCGTGTGAGTGTGGCATTTGCGACGCTGGATGCGCGTTCGGCCGCCGCGCCGAGCAAACGGTCAAGCTCGGCCGGGTCGGCGAGCAGCTCATGAGTGCGATCGGCGATGGGCGCAAAACTTGCCGTGACCTGCTCGGCCAGATCCTTTTTGAGGGCTCCGTACCCCCCGCCCGCGTAGTCAGCGACCAGGTCATCCACGCTACGACCCGAGAGGACCGAGAAAATGGTGAGCAGGTTCGCCAAACCGGGTTTATTTTCCCGGTCGAAGCGCACCTCTCCGTCGGCATCCGTCACCG
>RFQD01000139.1 GCA_009925875.1 Microbacteriaceae bacterium
GGATACATTTCGTCAAGTCGTCGCTCCACCAAGCGGTAGGTGTTACGCCCAATGTGCTCTCGGACGGCAGCTTGAGCAGTTGCGACATCGCCGGAACGCAACGCAGTAACGATGGCACGGTGATCGGCGGCCGCCCAGACGCGGTCAACCTGCCAATCCAAGACTGACCACAGAATTTCCACGGATTCGCTGAGAAGGCGCATTTCGTTTTGCATGAGTCGCTCCGACTGGGCAAGCACGGTCAGTTCAATATGAAATCGAAAGTCGGCTCGCATGCAGTCCACCTGCGTGTCGGCACCAGCGCACAGTTGCGCAATCGATTCGAGTCGGTCGAAGTCGTGGTCAAAGGCGCGTTCCGAGGCGAGGCGCACGGCGGCCATGCCATTCGATGTTTGCTCGTCGGCCAGGTCTCGCAACTCCGCCATCGACAGGGCCACGAGTCTCTGTCGCAGCATCTCGGGTTCGGGTGACGGAGCCCCCACGACAAACGTGCCACCGCTTCTGCCTCGTCGCGTCTCAATGATTCCGCGTTGCCGAAGGGTGTGCAGGGCATCCCTCACCGTGGCCGTCGCAACACCGAGCATGGCGGTCAATTGATTCTCCACCGGCAGCTGTTCCCCGTGCCGGAGCAGACCGAGCGTGATGGCCGTGGTCAGTCGTTCGACGATGGCGTCGGATCGAAGTACATCGGGAAGAGGTCGAAAGACCTGGGACTGCACCCCGCTGAGCTGGCCCACCTGACTATCGCCCGATGTACGACATCACGTGTTTGATGCGTGTGTAATCCTCAAACCCGTAGGCAGACAGGTCTTTTCCGTAGCCCGAATGCTTGAATCCGCCGTGTGGCATTTCGGCCACCACGGGGATGTGCGTATTGATCCAGACGGCACCAAAGTCGAGTCGCTTCGACACGCGCATCGCCGTGCCGTGGTTCGTCGTCCACACCGACGATGAGAGTCCGTAGGTCACGTCATTCGCGAGTTCAATGGCCTCGTCCTCCGTGTCAAAAGGTTGCACCGTGATGACGGGTCCGAAAATCTCGTTCTGAATCGCGTCATCCTCTTGACGCAGACCGCTGACCACGGTGGCTTCGAAGTAGTACCCGCGATCGCCGTGTCGTTTACCGCCGAGTTCCACGCGCGCGTGTGCGGGAAGGTGTGCAATCGCCTCCGTCACTTTTGCGAGGTGGACGTCGCTCGACAACGCGCCAAAAAATGCGTCATCGCCGGGACCCGTGAGCGCGGTCTGTTGTGCGTGGGCAACGAGGGCCGCAACGAATTTGTCATGGATGCCCTTTTGCACAAGAACGCGCGTGGCCGCGGTGCAGTCCTGACCGGCGTTGAAGTATCCCGCCATCGCGATGCCCTCAACGGCCCGGTCCAAATCGACATCGTCAAACACGATGACGGGCGCCTTGCCGCCGAGCTCAAGGTGCACACGCTTGAGGTCTGCAGCGGCAGCTTCGGCCACCTGCATGCCGGCGCGCACGGAACCGGTGATCGCGACCATCTGGGGGGTTTTGTGTGCCACGACCAGGCGCCCCGTTTCCCGGTCGCCCAACACGACGTTCATCACGCCGGCGGGCACGAACTCGCTTACGAGCTCGGCAAGCCACAGAGTCGACGCCGGAGTCGAATCGGAGGGTTTGATGACAATCGTGTTGCCCGCAGCGAGGGCCGGCGCAAACTTCCAGACCGCCATCATGAACGGGTAATTCCACGGCGTCACTTGTCCGATGACACCGATTGGCTCACGCCGGATCGACGAGGTGTGGTCGGGCATGTATTCACCGGTCGACTTTCCCTCTAGGTTTCGCGCCGCGCCGGCGAAGAAGCGAATTTGGTCGACCGACTGAGGGATCTCTTCGCTGACAAAAACCGAGCGGGGTTTGCCCGTGTCGCGCACTTCGATGTCGGCGAGCTCATCACCGCGAGCCTCGATCGCGTCGGCAATGCGAAACAGTGCGAGTTGGCGTTGCGCGGGCGTGGTGTTACCCCACACCTTAAAGGCGGCGGCGGCGGCGGCGTAAGCGGCATCGACATCGTCGGCAACGGAAATCGGTGTCGTCGCGTAAACCTCACCCGTCGCTGGGTTGGTAATGTCGAGCGTCGTCGGGGCGCTCGAATCGACATAGTGTCCGTTGATGAAGTTTTTCAGTGCGATGAGAGCCATACGGTGACGATACGACAGGAATGGCGTGTGTGCCTAGTAGTGCCTTACGAGTGCTCGCCTAGACTGATGCGGTGAATTCGACGTCGACGAATGCCGCCCTGTCGGGAGTGCGCGTCGCCGATTTTTCTCGAGTTCTCGCGGGACCATTTGCCACCATGATGTTGGCCGACTTTGGCGCCGACGTGATCAAGATTGAGAGCCCGGTGGGCGACGAGACACGCGAATGGGCGCCACCGCTCGCACCCGATGGGCAGTCGGCCTACTTCGGAAGCGTGAACCGCAACAAGCGCTCCGTGGTGTGCGATTTCGCGACGCCGTCGGGCCTCGCCACCGCCCGCGAACTCGCTCGCAGCGCCGACGTCGTGATCGAAAATTTTCGACCGGGAGTGATGCAGAAGTTCGGCCTCGATTACGAGACGGTGCGCGCGCACAACCCGGGAGTCGTGTACTGCTCGATCACGGGCTTCGGATCCTCCCCCGCGGGGGCCGAGTTGGCCGGGTATGACCTGCTCGTGCAGGCCATGAGCGGGCTGATGAGTATCACCGGATCACCCGACGGTGAGCCGACGAAGGTCGGCGTGGCACTGGTCGACGTGTTGTGCGGACAAAACGCGGTGGCGGGCATCCTGTTGGCATTGCGCGCGCGGGATGCGCACGCGCACGGCCACGGACAACTCGTCGAGGTGGACCTCATGTCGACGGCGCTCGCCGCGTTGGTCAACCAGGCGGGCAACGCGCTCGCAACGGGGCACGCACCGTCTCGCCTCGGCAACGCCCACCCCAGCATCTCGCCCTACGAACTGTATGCCACGGCGGACCGACCGATCATCATCGCGGTGGGGAGCGACCGGGCATTTCGCTCGTTGTGCGACGCGCTCGGTGTGCCTGCGCTGGCCGACGACGAGAGGTTTGTGACCAATCCGCAGAGGGTTGCACATCGAGAACAACTCACGAAGACCATGGAGACGGTGCTCGCGAGTGCCGGGGCAGACCACTGGGTGACCACCTTGCGAACCGCGGGAATCCCCGTCGGCCCGGTGAATTCCGTCACCGACGCGCTCGCGTTTGCCGAACACATCGATCTGGCACCCCTGGTCACGATTGCCTCTGACGGGAGAACAGCAACGAGTGTGCGTAGCCCCATCCGGCTGTCGGAATCGAAAGCCCGCTACGAGTTGGTACCACCGCTTTTGGGAGAGCATTCTGGAAGTGGATGGTTTGATGACGAGAGGTCGAGAGTCGAATGAGTACGCCAGAATTTCCCGATATCGCCCGCACGGACGACGTTTTTCTTGTGGACGCGCTGCTGACCGAGGAAGAACGCGAGTGGCAACACAAGGCCCGCACGTTCGCGCAAACCAAGATCGCCCCCACGGCCGAGGTCGACTACGACAACAAGTACTTTCGCACGGAGTTGATCCCCGAAATCGCGAAGCAGGGCTTCTTTGGCATGCACATTAAAGGCTATGGATGCGCGGGCGCGAGCCCGGTCGCCTATGGCCTCGTGTGTCTCGAACTCGAAGCCGTTGACTCTGGTTGGCGCACGCTCGTCTCGGTTCAGGGCTCGCTCGCCATGGCGGCCATCTCCAAATACGGCTCGGAGGAGCAAAAGCAGGAGTGGTTGCCACAGATGGCTGCCGGCGAGAAGATCGGGTGTTTTGGTCTGACCGAACCGCACGGTGGTTCCGATCCCGCAAACATGCACACGGTCGCTACGCGGGACGCAGACGGATGGGTTCTCAACGGTGCCAAGCGATGGATTGGGCTCGCCTCCATTGCCGACGTGTGCGTCGTGTGGGCGATGACCGAGGACGGAGTTCGCGGGTTTATCGTCCCCACGTTGACTCCCGGCTTCACCGCGACGCCGATCGACGGAAAACTCGCTTTTCGCGCATCCATTCAATGTGACATTGAATTGACAAATGTTCGGGTGGGCGAGGATGCGATGCTCCCCGGCGCGATAGGACTCTCTGGGCCGTTTGGGTGTTTGAACGAAGCTCGCTTTGGGATTGTCTTTGGCGTGATGGGTGCGGCTCGTGCGTGTCTCGACGCCGCCGTCGTGCGCTCGACCACGCGTGAGGTCTTTGGCAAGCCGATCGGGTCGTTCCAACTCACTCAGGCGAAACTTGCCGACATGATGCTCGAATACGAAAAAGGTCTCTTGCTGGCGCTCCACTTGGGTCGGCTCAAAGAGAAGGGCGAGCTCACGTTCGCGCAAATCAGCATTGGCAAACTCAACAACGTGCGCGAGGCAATCAAAATCGCGGGCACGGCGCGCA